>QHYU01000180.1 GCA_003224235.1 Acidobacteriota bacterium | reverse complement strand
ACCGTGAACATCTCTCCGTCGGGAGGTTTCACCGGACTGGTTACCTTCAGTGCGAGCGGATTCCCAACCGGGGCCACTGCCAGCTTCAGCCCCAACCCGGCCACCGGCTCCGCGACCATGACCGTGACCACCACTGCTACCACCTCGACGGGCAGCTTCTCTGCGACCATTACCGGCACCACCGGCAATCTCTCACACACGGCCTCTGTCTCCCTCGTCGTCAATGCTGCGGCAGTGCCTGATTTCAGCCTCTCCGCTACA
>QHYU01000179.1 GCA_003224235.1 Acidobacteriota bacterium | reverse complement strand
CAGCCGGGTCGACGGGGACTGTCACCGCGAACTCAGCGGCGCCGAACTCTTCGATATTGACGGTGACTACTACCGCGACCACTCCCACAGGCAGCTTCGTGCTGACCATCACCGGTGTCAGCGGCGCTCTGCCCCACGCGACCTCAGCGACACTGGTTGTAACAACTCCGGCTACCGGCGATTTCAAACTGTCGGCGAGCCCGGCTTCCCAAAGGGTGTCGCGAGGAGGGACGACGAGTTATTCCGTGAATATCACTCGTACGGGAGGATACGCAGGAACCATCTCACTCAGCGTCAGCGGATTGCCCAAGGGGGTGGCCGCGGGCTTCAGCTCAAACCCGGCTGTGGCCACCTCGTCGACCCTGACTCTAAAGGCCGCCAGCAGGGCCTCCAGGGGCACCTACACGTTGACGATCACCGGCACCGGCAGCAATTTCACACGCGCAACGAAAGTCAGCCTGAAAGTGATTCGCTCGTCGGGAGGAGGAAGCCTTGGAGTGGGTTCCCAGCAAGATGCTCATGAGGGGCCCGGCCACGACAACGATGATTGACCGAGCCGCTCTTCTGTACCACCTAAGGAACAGAGGGCATCCTCCACGTTCTGCGATCTGTCCCACAGGCAGCTCCCCTGTGAGGATCGCCGGCACCAGCGGCACTCTCACTCAAACGGCCTCGATCACCCTGATCGTCAACGGTGCGCCTTGGCGCCGCGAAAGACGACTCGCGTGGCGTTATGCCTTGAAGGCTCGATAGGCTCCATCGCATCGACCGCATCGAGTTGAGGCTATCGCGCGGCAGCTACCGCATTGCCGTAGCGAAGCTTCCCAGAAATTTTTCGAAGCTTTCTTCATACCGCCAATGAATTACTCTGCGGTTCCACTAATCCCATCACCGCAGTAGCATCTCGAGACGCTTCAGCCCAGCGGCCATCTTCTTCCACTGATCGTTCGCAGTTCCCAAAATGAGCATGGCCTGTCCTGCGATTCATACTCGGCTCACATTCGGTAGACCCGGAATTTGGTGCGGGCAATCCTAATTTCCTCTTTCTCCCCGCAAGAAAATACGGGCCGGCTCGTTTGTCTAAATCGAAGAGGTTTGACCGAGTGAGTAACTCTTTGGAAAAGGGCGACACAATTTTGCTGCGATCCTTTTCAGGCGAGAGTTAGTCTTTCGCACGGGTGCTTCTCCTCCGCACCCTGGCCAGCGACGCACCGAGTTGCGTTGCAGGCTCCGCGGCGCCAGCGGAACGCCCCCCGAGACGGGGTAGGGAGGAAGTAGTGAAGGGTTCTGTATTCTTTGGCGTCGCGGTCTTCCTGTTGCTCACCGCCGCGTTTCCGGCTCAATATCACTCCAACCAACTCTTGCTGGGCACACAACTCCACCTAGTCCTGCTCAATGGCCTAACCACCCCAGTCGCGCGCGACGCCGATCCCTTTGCCGCAGTGGTACCCGAACCCGTTTACCTCGGCGGATAACCGATCCTCCCAGGGGCGCGCATGTATACGGCCAGATCGTCAACGTGATGAGCTGAAGTCGTTCTCGGCGTTTCACGGGCTGGCAGTTAGGAACTTCAGGTTCCGCTCCAGCGACGTGGATCACCGCCAGCTCTCCGCGCTGATGAACATCCTGGCCTGTTTGCTCCCCTAGGCGTGTCTGATCCCAGCCGGATTTTGCAAGTCGGCCAACTGAAAAAACATTTCGGCAATCCGCGCCCAGCAAGAAACCTTACAAGGAGACACGATGAGCTATAGAGCAAAAGCGAAGAAGGACCAATCTCAGACAGATCTCGAATCTCCAGCGAACACAAGCCGGCGGGCGTTCCTCGGCACATTCAGCGGAGTGGCGGCTGCGGCAATGGCGGCAGGGGCCATTGGCCTCGAGCCGCTGATAGACACAAAGAGCGCTGTAGCGCACGCTTCCGACAACGATTCTGGAGAGCGTGCAGAGCAGTCCTTCAAAATCCGCCTCAAGGCAGCGCGCAATGAGCGGAACCTCCCCACACCTCTCCATCTTACCAACGGTGACGAAGCCTTGTATCCGAACAGAATCGGAAATTTCTGCAAGGGGCTTCCCCACAACGGCCTTGGCCTAGTTGACCCGGGTGCCTACCAGAGCCTGCTCGACGCACTCGCCTCCGGTGAGCCCGAGGACTTCGAGAGGATTTCCATGGGCGGAAACGTCGGGCTGGTGAATCCTCAGTCTGGGCTGGCATTCGA
This sequence comes from Acidobacteriota bacterium, assembly GCA_003224235.1. Taxonomy (GTDB): domain Bacteria; phylum Acidobacteriota; class Terriglobia; order Acidiferrales; family UBA7541; genus QHYU01. The sequence goes on along the minus strand of QHYU01000179.1, from coordinate 3,262 downwards.
TCTGGAGGGCACCGATTCCCATCAATTGGCAATGGGTCCGCCTCCGGCGGTGGCCAGTGCGGAACGCGCCGGTGAAGCGGTCGAGGACTATTGGATGGCGCTTCTCCGCGACGTAAATTTCACGCGGTATAACGGAGATCCCCTGGCGCTGCAGGCAAGCGACGAACTCTCGCGGCTATCCGATTTCCGTGGGCCGAAAGTGGGTGGCCGAGTGACCCCACAGACGTTGTTCCGCGGATTCACTCCGGGTGATCTGGCCGGCCCATACGTCTCGCAGTTTCTTTTCAAGACCGTGGACTTCGGCGCTGTCACCGTCCCACAGAAGTACAACACTTATCTGCCCCTGAGTAATGGCGGAACCGACTACATGACACATGCCGATTCCTGGCTAGCTGTCCAGAATGGAACCGGCCCCTTTGGGAGAAATCGCATCGACCCTACGCCTCGCTACATCCGGAACGGCCGCGATTTGAGCGCGTACGTGCACATTGACGTGCTCTTCCAGGCCTACTTCGTCGCCGCTTTGTGGTTAATGGGCAATGGAGCTCCCTTGAACCCGGGGAATCCGTATGGCTCGAACTTTCTCACCAGCAAGTCTCGCACCCAGGTGGGGTTCGGCACGTTCGGCAACCCCCACATCGCGGCTTTGCTTGCTGAAGTGGCCACGCGAGCACTCAAGGCTGTCTGGTACGAGAAGTGGTTCGTGCATCGCACGGTCCGGCCGGAGGAGTTCGGAGGTCTGGTCCACTTTACCCGGACGGGCGAGGCCAGCCACCCGCTGCATCCGGACATCCTGAATTCGCGGGCGGTGGACTTAGTCTTCCAACGCAACGGCGCGTACATGATGCCGCACGCCTTCCCGGAGGGTTGCCCCCAACATCCCGCTTACGGTGCGGGCCATGCCACCGTTGCCGGTGCCTGCGCCACGCTTGTGAAGGCGTTCTTCGATGACTCCTTCGTGCTCTCGCAGATCACCGACATCGTCCAAGCCAGCGACGACGGTCTGTCTCTCGTGTCCTACACAGGTTCAGATGCCGGCCAGATCACGGTCGGCGGCGAGATGAACAAGATCGCGGCCAACGTCGGTATCGGCCGCAACCATGCTGCCGTGCACTGGCGCTCGGATTACGCAGACTCGCTCGTACTGGGGGAAGCCGTCGCGATCAGCATCCTGCGGGATCAGAGAGCCACCTACAATGAGCAGTTTTCAGGCTTCACCTTCACCAAGTTTGACGGAACGAAAATCACCGTGTAACGCAGGACCGGGCGGCTCGGGTTTCCGGGCCGCCCGGTTTCCCGACACCTTTCTTATCTTCGCGCTCTGGCGGTCTGATGCCAGATAAGTCGAGGGGAGTCTCCTACTTGGAGGTTGACCGGGCGAGGCGATGGTGTGAAAGTGTGTCACCGGCCGACCGCGCGCAGAAAAGCCCGGTCTAGGCTTGCACGAATTGCACCCCAGGAGTAGAGTAGGGGATCACAAAAAGGGACAAAAAGGGGTCTTTGCAGACGCAGGGGGAGAAATCAGGACATCTCCAGGGGGTGCCTCATGCCCAATTATGGGAAGGCGAGACTCCATTCCTGGCAGGAAATTGCCAGATACCTGCACCGACATGTCCGCACGGTTAGGCGCTGGGAGAAGGTAATGGGTCTGCCAGTGCACCGGTTACCAGGGGGCAAACGGCCCGGGGTCTTTGCCTATCGAGCGGAGATTGAAGCCTGGTTGCGGGGTGAAATGAAGCCAACCGAGCGCGGCCTAATCTCAACGCATGCGCCATCCTCAGGCAAATAAGAGCTCGGGCGGAACCTCAGACAATTTTCTGGTAAGTCAGCGTTGCAGGTCCAACTGGAGATCCTCTAGATAGCGCTGAACTCCCCTCGTCGAGCAGTCATCTCCATCGCCGATAGAAAGTGGGAGGGGATGGCTGAAACATCTCCTCCGAACCACAACGGTTTCTTCCTCAATTTCGCTCAGTTACTTTGGTCGGGATCAAGGTTTTTACCGTATTGGTTATTTCGATGGGGTTCTGCCAGGCGGGCATCTTCCTCCACTGACCTGTCGCTTCATTGCCGAGGATCACCATGCCGGTGTGTTGCATCTTATCTTCCCCATTGATACCGAGCTTGGTGCGAACCATCCGAATGTTCTCCTTCTCCCCTGTAAGAAAAAACCAACCCGGCTTGGCCTTGTAGCTCTCAGCAAACTTCTTGAGCGCTGCCGGCGTGTCGTTGGCCGGGTCCACGCTGATGGAAATAATAAAGACATCTCGCCCCAAACGCTCACCGAGCTGTTCCTGAACACTGGCAAGATGAGCGGTGGTCATCGGGCAGAGGCTGTTGCAGGTGGTGAACATGAAGCTAATCACCACGACCTTGCCCTTGAGCATGTCGTCGTAGAAGCGGACCGGTTGGTTGTCCTGAGTGAGCAGGGTAACGTTCGGGAAGTAGCCGGGCGACCCTGCAGAGGGCGCCCCGCCTTTTGCCACCTTTGCTGCCGATGGCGAAGAAGAAGCGATCGCAGCAGGCGGCAGGCGGTCCTCCCCTTTCCCCTTTTGCCAAGCCAATGAAGGTTCAGTCAGCACCGGGGCGAGGAAGATCAAGGTTGACATGAGCCCTTGCGCGATTTTCTTTGTGTCCATACTGGTTCCTCCGAAGGTTCTCAAGGTAAGCCTTCCCCCTGGACAATCCAGGGGGAAGGCTCTCTGCAACAGGGCCCACAACCGGCGCACATCTAGGGCCCCATGAGATTGAAGTTACCCATCATGGCCATGTCTTCATGCTCGACGTTATGGCAGTGGAACACATAGTCACCAATGTCATCTTCGGCCCCCGTCGCTCGGGACCAAGGATCCGGCTGCGGTGCAAATTTGAACATGACCCGCACTGAGTCGCCACGGCCAAGGTAAACGGTTTCCTTCAAGCCTTGCTCCTCAGGACCGGGAGGGTGCCCATTTCGCTCCAGCATTTCGAACATGTCAGCATGCATGTGGATGGGGTGGACCCAGCCGCCCGAACTATTGGTCAAGGTCCAAATCTCTACCGTATTCAGCCTTGGCCTCGCTTCCCTGCCCTCCCCATCACGGGTAATGACGTGGGCTTGGAAGAGTTCTCCATTAACGGCCCATTCTCCATGACTCCGGTCGAACTTAAATTCTCTCGTCGCCACCGCATCCTGCGGTGACATCACTTCCTCAATGTGCCTTGCCGGGTCATTCCTCAGCGGCATCATGGTGTCTCCATCATTGGTTGCGACGGGCGGATCAGG
>QHYU01000178.1:3975-46075 GCA_003224235.1 Acidobacteriota bacterium | reverse complement strand
AGGGTTGGTCTTCACTACAAACGCATTCACGCACACCACGCAACCCGCCTCGAGGACTCACGCTGCAAATGGGAATGTTAGGAAATCTCAAGGCTCGAACCGCCTTGAGAATGTGCTCAAAAAATCTTCAACTCGCTCCAAACTGCGGAACTTGGGTTAGAGCTCCTATACCAAAGCATAATTGCGCCGCTTTTGGCACCGCTGCTAGGCTCCTACTATGGCCATTCAGGGAAAGACCAAATTAGTTGCCATCCTCGATGATGATGATTCGGTGCGCAGCGCACTACAGGGCCTGCTGAAAGCGGTTGGCTTGCCGGCACAAGCGTTTGCGTCGGCGGAGGAATTCCTGAAGTCCGGCCAACAGCACGAGATTGCATGTCTGATCGCGGATATCCGTATGCCCGGAATGTCCGGTCTCGAACTGCAGGCTCAGCTGAACGCTGAACGTTGCAGGATTCCGATCATCTTCATCACGGCACATGGCGACGCAAAAATGCGGATGCAGGCGTTGAGAGCAGGCGCAGTGGAGTTCCTCGCAAAACCGTTCGATGATGAAGCCCTGCTCGAGAGTGTTCGAGCGGCTCTGGAGAGTTGAGCCCGGTAACGGAAGCGTCCATCCGGGCGCCCGGAGGTCCTCTGTGGAAGCTTTCGAAAGATTCGGGTCCGGTGGCCAGGGCCGTAATCAGCGCAGATTCGAGCAAGTCATAGGCAACAGTCTTGCTCTGGAAGCGGTGCTCGAACAAGTCGAACGCGTCGCGCCTACGGATTCCACCGTTCTGATCCAGGGAGAAACAGGCACCGGCAAGGAGCTGATCGCGCGCGCGATTCACAACATCAGCTCGCGGTGCGGACGCTCGTTCGCAAAGCTGAATTGCGCTGCCATTCCGCTGGATCTGCTGGAAAGTGAGCTTTTTGGCCACGAGAAAGGCGCGTTCACCGGAGCCATAGCGCAAAGGATTGGCCGTTTCGAGCTGGCCGACAAAGGCACGCTCTTCCTGGATGAAGTGGGCGATATTCCGCTGGCATTGCAGCCCAAACTGCTCCGTGTCCTGCAGGAACAGGAGTTCGAGCGCTTGGGCAGCACTCGGACTCACCAAGTGGACGTTCGGCTGGTGGCTGCAACGAACCGTGATCTGACGGAGATGGTGAAGCGGGGCGAATTTCGCATCGACCTCTACTACCGTCTGAACGTGTTCCCTATCCTGCTGCCACCGTTGCGGGCGCGCCGCGAAGACATTCCGGCCCTGGTGACGCATTTTGTCGAGATTGTTTCTCGCCGGATAGGTAAGCAAATCGAACACATTCCTCCGAAAACGATGTCTGCGCTCAGCTCGTACCAGTGGCCGGGGAATATTCGCGAGCTACAGAACCTGATCGAACGTGCCGTGATCCTTTCAAACGATGGCGTGCTTCCCAATCCTTTGCCGACGGCAGGGACTCAGGATGTCATCATCTCTCCGGCTGCAACTACTCTGAGGGATTCCGAACGCACTCTGATTTCGCACACGCTGGCGGCGGTAGGCTGGGTGCTAGGCGGACCGACCGGTGCCGCTGCCAAGCTGGGGCTGAAGCGCACCACGCTGATCCACAAGATGAAGAAGCTGGGGATTTCCCGGCCTTGTCCCCAAAGCAGCCAGATCGAACGTGCCGTGATCCTTTCAAACGATGGCGTGCTTCCCAATGCTTTGCCGACGGCAGGGACTCAGGGTGTCAACATCTCTCCGGCTGCAACTACTCTAACGGACTCCGAACGCACTCTGATTTCGCACACGCTGGCGGCGGTGGGCTGGGTGTTAGGCGGACCGACCGGTGCCGCTGCCAAGCTGGGGCTGAAGCGCACCACGCTTATCCACAAGATGAAGAAGCTGGGGATTTCCCGGCCTTGTCCCCAAAGCAGCCAGGATGTGATGGGGCCAACACTTCAGGAGCCGGAGCCACTGCCGCAATTTTAGTAGCGTCCATAAAGATGCTGGCCTGCGACGGTCACTTGAACAGGATCTTGGCCATCATCCCCTTGTCCTCGTGATTCAGCAGATGACAATGAAATACCGAAATGCCCTTGATGATGGGGTCGGTGAAGTCCAAGATGACATCAACGGAGCTGCGATAAGGAACATTCACCGTATCCAGCCACGCAGGATGCGCGAGCGGGACGCCGTTTTCTGCATAGGCCAGGAAGTGGACCTGGTGTATGTGGAAAGGATGTAGTTCCCCAGTTCGGTTGACAATACGCCAATGCTGATAAGTACCTAAGCGAGCGCTTGTCATCGGACTTGCATCCGGCGCAAACTTGCGGCCATTGATGTAGAAGCCGTTCTTGTCCTCGGTGAAGGTGACAATGAAGTTCGGTGCAACCTTGTTCAGCGGCTCGACGTCGATCGGCTTGTAAAGCGGCGGGCGGTCATCGATAGCATGCACTTGCTCAGGCGGTGGATCTGAACTGGGTTGCACCAGATCTGCCAGCGCCATCCCCGGATTGGGATCCCCGTCGGAACCGGTATCTACACAAAGCGTACGCAGAGCACTATGTGTTCCAGGCGGTGGACCGGTAACGATAGCTTCGAGCCGTCCCGCAGGTGCCAGCAGTAGGTGATTGGTGGTGCGTGTCGGGCCTTCGGGTTCGTGGTACGCGAGTGGCATCCCGTCCAGCGCCGCGATTTCAAATGTCTGTCCATCAAGCTGCAGGTCTAAATAGCGGTCCGCCGAGGCGTTCACCATCCGCCAGAACTGCCGCTCTTTAGGCGCGATCTCGATTCGCGGGCGAACTGCCCCATTCACGGTGAAGATTTCCTCGGCTGCCTTCGCTTCTCCCCTACATCCCTTAGACTGGATTTCAACATGGTGCCTGAGTTCGGCCGCATTCGGATCATGCTCAATGGAGCGGCCGCGCAGAACGATCACACGCTCGCGAAGTCGCCCTACTTGGGGGGCATAACGTTCCATTCCCTCGATGACGATGGCTCCTGACATTCCGTCCGATACTTGCCGGTGGCTCTCGCCATGGGGATGAGTGTGATACCAGAACAGGCCCGGCGGATGATCGCGCGGAATCTCGACAGAGTAGCGCAAAACCTGGCCAGGCATGGCCAGCATTCCGATCACGTCATCCTGCGGGGCGTTCGGCGAGACGGCGAGCCCATGAAAATGCAAGTTCGTCATGTTCATGCAGGGATTCACCGCACAAGTCTCCCGGGACTTGGCCGGAAGATCGTTGATGTAGGTGATGCTGAGAACATCACCAGGGGAAGCACGGATCACAGGAGCCACCCTCCCACCGTTGAAAGCGAAGGCATACCGGCCATTTTCATTTACTCCATGCAGCGTAAGGGATACGACGTGATTCTTCGCTCGCACCTGCGGAGGCTCCGGCAATGAAACAGTCTGGGCGCAGCCCAGAGCTGGGAGAAATATCCGCACACCGATGAGCAGTAGGGTCCTTGTCATAATCACGATTGTCCTGTAGCACTTCCCATGCCAAAGTGATAACCAGCTTGTCATGGCCTTCCCCAAGGTATTCCTTGCAAGCAAGCGATCAGCGCAGAACGTGTCCGATCCGGAGTTAGGCCTGCAGAATGGCGCGATGACGCTTTGCAATCGACGATGACGGCACCCGCCGCCATCGTCACCAGCATGACGCATAACCAGAAACATATCTGCTCGCTTTCAAGTCTCCCGGCATGCTGCGGCCCCCTGAGATGTATCGCGTGTCGAAAACCCTCGAGAAATGTCCAGAGGCGCGTCGAAATAATGACACCTTCTCCAGCAGTCGCGATCTCAGTAAGCCCAATTTCCTTGTCTTCAGTCACTTCCCAAGTTCTAGGCTCAAAGTTCACTGTGGTTAGTCAAATGCAGTTGATTGGGTAGAGAAGCGAACGCGCGGCATCCACCGAACTGAGGGGTGGCCAGGGGGTACTCCTCGCGCGGGCAGTCGAGCTTGCGCGGACGTTTCCACGCTGGTAATTTCCATGGCGGCGGTTTCCACGGAGGCGGCGGTCACGGCGGCGGCGGTCACAGGTAGTTCGAATTCATCAAGACAGCGGCAAGTGGCCGATATGGAGAAGAAATCATGCACCGAAGGAAGATCAGGTTCGAAAAAGCTTTTGGAGGCAGGCCCACAGCAACTCAAGTGTGCTCCCTTGGAGGGTGGCGCTTTCGCCCAACTGTTCGGCTGGGTGATCCCTGGACATTGATCCAGACCTGAAAAGTCACAAGGAGGTAATTTATGTGGATTGTTCGGCTCGCGCTCAGGCGGCCCTACACGTTCGTAGTGCTGGCTATTCTGATCTTGATCCTGGGAACGCTCTCAGCGTTTCGCACTCCCACAGACATTTTCCCGAACATCAACATCCCTGTAGTGAGCATCATTTGGACTTACAACGGGCTCGCACCGCAGGACATGGCGAGTAGAATCATCACTCTTCAGGAGCGCAACCTAACGACCACCGTGAATGATATCGAGCATATAGAGTCGCAGTCGCTGAACGGCGTCGCTGTCATCAAGGTTTTTTTCCATCCCGGTGCGAATATCAGTACCGCCATAGCGCAGATTGCAGGCCAGTCCCAGACTCAACTCAAGCAGTTGCCGGCGGGAACGACGGCGCCGCTGATCATCACTTACAGCGCTTCCAGCGTTCCGATTCTTCAGCTCGCTCTCTCCAGTCCCACGCTTCCTGAGCAACAGTTGAATGATCTGGGACTGAATTTCATCCGGCCCCAGCTCACTTCAGTTCCCGGCACAGCCATCCCGTATCCGTACGGTGGCAAGCAACGGCAGGTTCAAGTGGATTTGAACACCGCTGCGCTCCAAGCGAACGGGCTGTCTCCACTCGACGTGGTGAACGCTATCAGCGCGCAAAATCTCATTCTCCCTGCCGGAACGGCGAAGATCGGGGCCTTCGAATACAACGTGGACATGAATGGGAGCCCGACGACAATCAAGGGACTGAACGACCTTCCCATCAAGACTGTTGGAACCTCGACGATTTACATCCGTGATGTCGCCTTCGTGCGGGACGGGTTCCCGCCGCAAACCAATATCGTCCGCGTCGACGGGCGACGGTCGACGCTGATGACGATCCAAAAGATCGGCAGTGCCTCTACGCTAAACATCATCGCCGGGATCAAACAGCTATTGCCATTCGTCAAGAACACGCTCCCACCGGACCTTCAAATTCGTACCGTAGGGGATCAATCTGTTTTTGTCCGCGGGGCCATTTCCGGCGTGGTGCGGGAGGCGCTCATCGCTGCCTGCCTTACGGCTGCCATGATTCTTCTTTTTCTCGGAAGCTGGCGCAGCACGGTTATCATCGCCATTTCAATTCCTCTTTCTATTCTGTCTTCTATCACTGCCCTCAGCATGCTGGGAGAGACCATCAACATCATGACGCTTGGCGGCCTGGCGCTGGCCGTCGGCATTCTGGTGGATGATGCAACGGTCACCATTGAAAACATCCACCGCTTCCTCGCCGAAGGCAAGGACATAGAACAAGCGATTCTCGATGGCGCGCAGCAGATCGCAATACCCGCGCTGGTTTCAACACTCAGCATTTGCATCGTGTTCGTGCCGATGTTCCTGCTCACCGGTGTTGCGCGTTATCTCTTTGTGCCGCTGGCTGAGGCAGTTGTATTCGCTATGCTGGCTTCTTACCTGCTTTCGAGGACCCTGGTGCCGACCTTGGCCAAATACTTCCTCAAGGCCCACGCGGAAGGAAATTCAAACGAAACTAGCGTGAGCAAGAACCCTCTGGTGCGGTTTCAAGCTTGGTTCGAACGTAGTTTTGAGAGTATCCGGAGCGCATATCGCAGGCTGCTCGAAACATTTATTGATCACCGCCGCATTTTTGTTGCCGGCTTCCTCTCGGCCTGCTTCCTCTCCTTCGCTCTGCTCCCGTGGCTGGGACAAGACTTTTTTCCATCGGTGGATAGTGGCGAGTTTACGCTGCACCTGCGTGCCCCAACCGGAACGCGCATTGAAGAAACAGCTGCTTTGTGTGACCGGGCGGAAAACGAAATCCGCAAGCAGATACCGCCGCAGGAGTTTGCCGGCGTCATCGATAACATTGGCTTGCCCTATAGCGGTATCAATCTTTCCTACAGCAATTCGGCTCCGGTTGGGACGCAGGATGCGGACATCATGGTCTCGCTCTCGCCGAAGCATCACCCCACCGCAGGTTATGTGCACGACTTGAGGTTAAAGCTGGCGCGCGCCTTTCCGGGAACTACGTTCTATTTCTTGCCATCGGATATGGTGACGCAAATTCTGAACTTCGGGCTGCCTGCCCCAATCGATATTCAAGTGGTGGGAAACGATCTGGAGGCCAACCGGCAATTTGCGGACAAGCTCTTGGCACGCGTAAAAAACGTTTCGGGAACATCTGATCTCCGCATTCAGCAGACCTTTAACCAGCCGAAGCTGCATATCGATGTGGATCGGACGAAGGCCCGTGCTATCGGGTTCACTCAGCGAGAAGTTGCGACCAATCTCCTGGTAACGCTCAGCGGCAGTTCTCAAACCTCGCCCTCTTTCTGGCTGAACCCGAAGAATGGCGTGAGCTACCAGATCGCGACACAAACACCCCAGTACCGCGTCCAGTCATTCCAGGATTTGGCCAACATTCCGGTAACTGGCACGGGTAATGCGCCGCCCTCCATACTTGCGAGTCTTGCCTCTTTAAGCCGCGATTCAGACTTGAGCGTTGTCTCACATTACAACGTGGCGCCGGTGATTGACATATTCGGTTCCGTCCAGGGCCGAGACCTTGGCGGCGTCTCAAAGGACATCTTCTCGATCATCAACACCAGCCAGAAAGAGCTTCCGCGGGGGTCGCAAATCATCGTACGTGGCCAGATCCAAACCATGCGTTCATCCTTTGTGGGCTTGTTGACAGGTCTGCTATTCGCCATTGTTCTGGTCTACCTGCTGATCGTCGTGAATTTTCAGTCGTGGCTTGACCCCTTCATCATTCTCATGGCGTTGCCTGCGGCGCTGGCTGGAATTGTCTGGTTCCTATTTATGACCGGCACTACCATCAGCGTTCCCGCGCTGACGGGCTCGATCATGTGCGTTGGAGTGGCAACAGCAAACAGCATCCTGGTGGTCAGCTTTGCGAAAGAACAATTGAGTGAGGGACGCAGCGCCGTCGAAGCAGCCCTCCAGGCAGGATACATGCGCTTTCGGCCGGTGTTAATGACGGCTTTGGCCATGATCATTGGAATGGCGCCCATGGCGCTGGGACTGGGTGAAGGCGGAGAGCAGAATGCACCTCTCGGCCGCGCCGTGATTGGCGGATTACTCTTCGCCACGGTGTCCACGCTGTTCTTCGTCCCCGCGGTCTTCAGCGTCCTCCACGGTCTGCGCCGGCAAGTTGCTGATTCTGGCAGTCAGCAATAGGAAAATTCTTCGAAGGAGAATAGGAATGGTTATGCCCATGGAATCGCAAACACAAAGCAATGCCTTCCCGCACGAACCGCCAGCGTTGAGTGTCGTTAAAGCGCCGCGTCGGTCGAAACGAGGCTGGCTCATCGCGGGCGCAATTCTCCTGGTTTTTGCTGGGATCTTCGTATACGGCATTCTCGCGCGTCTTCGGAAAGCCGCCACGGTGAGTGCTGAAACCGCACAGATGGCCGTGCCGTCAGTTTCGGTCATTTCTCCCCAGCGTTCCGCGCCGTCGCAGGAGATTGTGTTGCCGGGGAACGTGCAACCCTTCATCAGTGCTCCTATCTACTCTCGCACTAACGGCTATCTCAAGCGTTGGTATGCAGATATCGGAGCGCATGTAAGAAAGGGGCAGCTGCTGGCTGAGATTGAGACGCCGGAAGTCGATCAGCAATTGCAGCAGTCACGCAGCAATCTCGCCACCGTGCAGGCCAATCTCAAGCTGGCGGAGATCACCAAGAATCGGTACCAGGGTTTGCTGGCAACCCATGCGGTGGCGCAGCAAGACGTGGATAATGCCGTCGGCACTTACAATGCCAACAAAACGATAGTCGAAGCCAATCAAGCCAATGTGAAGCAGCTTGAGACCTTGCAGTCATTCCAGAAGATCTATTGTCCTTTCGATGGAATCGTCACTGCACGTAACACCGATATCGGAGCGCTAATCGCTTCTGGCAACGCCGGAGGCGTGAAAACCGATCTTTTCCATATCTCTCAGGCGGGAAAGCTGCGTGTCTACGTGAATGTGCCGCAACAATACTCCCAAGCCGCCACTCCGGGTCTGACGGCAGAGCTGACTCTGGCGGAATTTCCCGGACGACGATTCCAAGGCAAACTGGTTCGCACTTCAAATGCCATCAACTACGCCACTCGCACCTTGCTTGCGGAGATTGACGTGGATAATCCCAGCGGCGAGTTGCTCTCCGGCTCCTATACCGAGGTCCATCTCAAGGTACGTGGACAGACCTCCTCCTACCTCGTGCCAGTCTCCGCTCTTATATTTCGCTCGCAAGGTCTGCAGGTCGCAGTTGTAAAAAACGGCAGCGTGTTGCTCACACCGGTAACGCCTGGTCGCGATTTCGGCGATCAAATAGAGATTGTTTCTGGTCTCAAGGGCGATGAATCGGTGATTGTAAATCCGCCAGATTCCATCGTCACTGGAGAAAAGGTGCAGGTCGTGCAGCCCGCTGCTACAGGAGGCGCACAGTGACCTTACCTCGCGATCCGAAGGCAGAGATTCGAGTCTGCAGGCACAGTGTAGCGACCATCTGTCTTGCCAGTATGCTCTTGCTGACCGGTTGTGCGGTTGGCCCCAAGTACCAGCGCCCGCCAGTCGAAGTTCCACCAGCTTATAAAGAGGCTGGCAATTGGAAAACTGCCCAGCCGAACGAGCAGAGTCTCGGTGGCAATTGGTGGGAAATATTCCAGGATCCTCAACTGAACGCTCTGGAACAGCAAGTCGATATTTCCAACCAGAACCTGAAGGCCGCACAGGCCCGATATATGCAAGCTCGCGCGCTGCTCCGCTATTATCGCGCCGATTACTTCCCGACGGTGGCCGCCGCTCCGTCCGCGACACGCGCAAGAGTGTCCAGCAACCGTCCGCCTCCGAGAGCAATTTCCAATGGCGTTACCTCCACCGACCTCCAACTGCCCTTTGAATTGTCATACGAAATCGACGCCTGGGGGCGAGTGCGCCGCAACGTGGAGTTTTATCGCGAGCAGGCGCAAGCCAGTGCTGCTGACCTGGCAACTGTTAACCTGAGCGTGCATGCGCAACTGGCTCTGTTCTACTTCCAGGCGCGCAGCCTCGATGCCCAAGAGCAGCTGCTGAACTCGACCGTCGCGCTGTATGAGCAGGCCCTGGAGTTGAACCAGAGCCGGTTTCAGGGAGGAATTGGCTCCGAGGTTGAAGTCCAGCAGGCCAAGACGCAACTTGAGACAACCCGTGCCCAAGCAATAGACGTCGGAGTGCTCCGCGCCCAGTTCGAGCATGCCGTTGCAACTCTGATCGGCAAACCTGCAGGATCCTTCAGCCTTCCTCCTCTCCCTCTCCGCACGCCGCCGCCTGCGATTCCGGCAGGTGTGCCTTCAGAGCTGCTCGAGCGACGGCCTGACATCGCATCTGCCGAGCGACTGATGGCTGCTGCGAACGCCCGGATCGGGGTGGCCAAAGCCGCCTATTATCCACTCTTGAATCTGACGGCTGCCGGAGGTTTTGAAAGCGGGGCCATTTCGACATTGTTGTCGGGCCCCAGCGCGTTGTGGGCCGTTGGGCCCTCGGCGATATTCACGCTATTTGACGGAGGCAGGCGCAGGGCGGCCTCAGACCAAGCCATTGCGGCCTACGATCAGACTGTGGCTTCCTATCGCGAAACCGTGCTTACCAGTTTCCAGCAGGTGGAAGACAATCTGGCCGCATTGCGCATCCTGGAGAAAGAAGCGCAGACTCAGAATGAAGCAGTCGTTGCAGCCCAGAAATACCTGGAACTGTCCATCACACGATACAAGGGTGGTGTCACCAGTTACCTGGAAGTGACCACCGCGCAGAGTGCGGCTCTCGCTGACGAGGTTACTGCGGTAAACATTCTCGGCCGGCGAATGGTAGCCGCCGTCCAATTGGTCCAGGCCCTCGGTGGAGGATGGGATAGCTCCAGCCTCCCTCAACATCCGGAGTGTTGCGGAAAACTTGTAAGCGCCACCTGTTCCGGGAATGTCTGCAAATAAGCGCCAATCAGTTTGACTGATCCAGTACGACGACTTCAGAGTTCAGTCACTTGCCCCGTCGCGACCCCTGAGTCGGCTCGGGCCGAGTTCTGGCCGACCACTACGACGTCCCGGAGAAGAGTGGGGCTTGCAAGCTGTGCTCGCAGAGGAGCAGTTGGGTTGCCAGCGGATAATTTTACCCCTGATCAACCAGTCGGTGGTGGATGGCGTAGAGGGCCAGCTCGAGCCGGTCAGAAACCCCGAGCTTGTCGAAAATGTTATGGAGGTGGTTTTTGACGGTCTGTTCGCTGATGAAGAGCTTTTCCCCCATTTCCTTGTTCCGGTAGCCCTGGGCGACCAGCTGGACGATTTGCTTCTCGCGGTTGCTGAGCAGGGGCTTTTCGCGGCGCGGGCCGTTGTCGGAGGACTTGGCAAAGGCCTTCATCACCTCCGCAGTAATGCGGTTGTCGAGCCAGATCTCGCCGGCGTGGACCCGATAAATGCTCTTGACCAGCAGGTCGGTGGCGGACTGCTTCAGAACCACCCCGCGTGCGCCCAGACGCATGGCGCGGATGACATCGCGGTCATCTTCGGCGGCGGTCAGAACGATGACGCGGGTAGGCAGCGAGTCGAAGTTGACTTCCTCGAGCACAGCCAAGCCATCCTTGTCCGGCATGCGCAGGTCGAGCAACAAAATGTCGGGCTTGAGCTTGGCAAGCATCTTGATGCAATCGGCGCCGTTCGAGGCCTCCCCGATAATGGCGATATCATCGGTGGAGCTAAGCAGCTTACGCAAGCCATCACGGAAGATGGCGTGGTCGTCAGCGACGAGAGTGCGGATGGCTTGCTTACTTGAGAGCATCCCGGTCGACTTGCGTTCAGATAATCGCCTCATGAAATTCTGCCAGACACAGGGCCACCGCGGAAGCTTAAATAGAGACCAGTGTTCTAACCGATGAATGGGCCAGCGCCAGCCAGGGATTGTCAGGAAGAACGGGGTTGGGCGCGCTTGCGCTCGGCCGGATTCGCGGAAGAAGGCTTTCTATGCGATGAAGCCGACGTGCAGCAAGCTGTCTGCGGAGATCGTCTGGCTAGCGTGAAGAACTTCGTGACTGGTGAAGGAAAACTGCGGAGGGCGCAAACGCATCCAGCGTGACGCAGGTGCGGGGATCAGTGTGAATTGGCGCGATAGACGGTTGGGTGAGCGGGCCAGGCAGCGCCGACACCGATGCCTCCCAGCAAACCTATCACTCCGCCAAACGCAGCGGCAATCTGTTTTCCGTGATAGGCACTCGATACAGTCGCAGCTCCTATGCCGGCGCCCACGCCGCAGCCCGCTCCACCGAAGATCAAAATGTTGCGCAGACGATGGCTCTTTTCGAGTAGCGTGACGCGCAGAACGTTCTCCCTCCGGAGGGAGACGTCCGTCGCGCCTTCGCGCAACTGGATGGCTTCCTCGGAAACTGTCATGAACGTGCCCGTGTGTTTCTTCAGGCTCGTCTCTACAACCTCGACTTTCTGACCGGCGTGCAGGCCGTTCAGGGCTTTGAAGTTGTCGTTGGGATTCAGCTTGTTTTCTTGGGCAAAAACAGGTGCAGCAAAAAGCAAGAACAGAACTGCAAAGCGTCGAGCCATTCGTCTTCCTTTCTAGTTGTCAGGATAGTTTAGCGGAGGGGGGATGCGTATAGAGTACGAAGGTTAAGACGCGTCTCCTATGTATTAAGGTTACGCTGGGTGCCGCGATCAGGCAAAGCAGAGCGCAGAGCCAGTTGATCCTGCAACAGGCGCAACTTCACTACTGTAATCAGGAAAGCGGCGCCGGTCAGCCGCCGCGCCGAGTTGTTGCGGGGGCTTCAATGGCGCTTGGCTGGAGGTTTCGAGTGGGGGTCACGGGAATCAAGCGCCCTTCCTGGATAGTGAATTCCAGCCCACGCCACTGGATGCGATTGGAAGCGAAGCTTGCCAGCCAGACCAGAAAGGCAGAGGCATCGCGCACAGGCAGCAGCCATAGCTTCCGCTGCAGCACGGGGTCTTTCAGACCCCACACGCCCACCGTCCAGGCCATCAAGAAACGCAGCACGAAGTAGGTTCCGATGTAGCCGGCTGCCACGGCCGACGAGGGCGCCACCGCCGCTGCCACCAGGGACCACGGCAGGCCATGAGTGAAAATGAGTCCGAGATGCCCCCAGGGGCGGATGTGGCGCAGACCGATGGCCCAGCGCAGTTCGTGCCGCAGATAATTGCGCAACGACTGCGCGGGAAAGATCATCCAGACCGGGTCCCGGGTCAATTCCACGCGGTAGCCCCGCGCGGCGATGCGTTTGCCGAACTCGAAGTCGTCCGAGTGGTGGTTCACCAGCGCCTCGAAACCCCCGATTTCGGCCAGCCGCTCCCGCGTGGTGGCCATCGTCGAGCCCAAAGCGAACTTCAACCCTTCCAGTTTCCGCGCCACCAGAGCGCCGGCGCAAAATTCCGCCGAGGAGCCCACGCAATCGATCTCCGAGACAAGTTGGCGCACCGCCATCCCCCGGAACAGCGCGGTAACCGCGCCTACTCGGGGATCACGAAACGGCGCGGCGACCCCCCGCAAGTAGTCGGATTCCACGCGGACATCACTGTCGCTGATTGCCAGCAGGTCGTACCGCGCCTCACGCACCAGCCGGCAGAGCTTGCACACCTTGCTGCTGGTGCCCTGGATCTCGGCGCCGATCAGCAGGCGGATGGATCGTTCGGGAAAATCCTGAATGAGCTTCTCAATGACCGGGACGGCAGGGTCGTCTTCATCGCTTACGGCGAACAGAATCTCATACTCCGGATAGTCCTGGCGGCAGAAGCTGGCGAAATTCTCGTAAGCATCTCGATCGAGCCCGCGCACGGGTTTCAGGATGCTGACCGGAGGGGTGAAATCACTCGCCGGGGTCACGCGCGGTCCCGGCTTGCGCTGCGCCAAGAAAAAGCTCAGGGCAGAATGAATGCACAGAAGGTAGTAAACGAACGGCGTTACGGCCAGTGCCAGGACCGCCCAGCGCATCCCCGTGGGGAGTACCCCGACTTCCAAGATGTTATTCCCTTCGCCGGCCCACACCAGGGCCACACCGCCGCAAACCAGCAGCACACCCGCCCAGCGCGCGCCGCTCAGGTGCTCGCGCAACAGAAATTTTGCGCCGAGGGCGCCAGCGGCGTAGCTGAGTGCTGTCACGGGAATCACGAAGCTCACCGGGTTCCAGGAGAGCAGCGCCAGAAAGGCATAGAACGCCAGCGCCGACAGCACAATGCCGAACCACATCCAACTCACTCGGAAAGCCCGGCCCAACACAGCGAGCAAGGCGTAAGGCGAGAAGTCTTTCACCTCGCCGACGCGCTTCATCGCCAGCGTAGTGCAGATCTCCCCGCCGGTGCCGGCGAAAACGACGATGGCCAGAAACAACGCGGTGCGCAAGGTCAACTCGGAGGTGTGGTGCGCGGCGGCGTTTGGCCCACCAGCGCCACACCCATACAGATGAGTGCCACGCCTGCCCAGCGTGTCGGGCTCACTACTTCGCCCAGAACAGCGTAACCCAAGAACGCTACAACGGCGTAACCGAAAGCCGAAGCTGGCATCACGTAACTGTAATCAGCCCAGGAAAGGACCAGCATGTAGCAGACGAAGAAAACCAGCAGGAGGAAGATGCCCAGCCAGATTGTCTCGCTGCGGACGGTCTGCCCGAAAGCCGCGGCGAGCGAGCCCAACGAACCGAGGCTCACCGATCCGATTCGCTTCATTCCCTTGCTGAGAAAGATCTCCCCCACCGAGCTGAATAACACCATCAGGACGACCAGGACGTGGGTTTTCCTCCGCAGGGCATTCATCGTGGGCATGAGCTTCCAGCCTAGCCGTGGGCTGCCGGGCCGGATCCGACATCGATCGCGGGCACCGGGACAACGGGCTTCTTCTCCAGACCCTTGCGGGCGTACTTCAAGCGCTCAGCGCGCAGGCGAAGAAACGCGACCGCTTCGTGGTAGAGGCGCTTGCGCTCGTGTGCATCCCAGAGGGCCTTGCGCACGATGCGCCAAGCCACCTTCGGCCGGAAGTAGTAGGAGTCGTAAAAGCGATTGACCCCAGCCATCATGTCCTCGCGAGTCAGGCCAGGGTACTCGATGTGCGGAAGCTGGTGGCCGTTGCCATCCGTCAAGGCCTCAGCCTTTAGAAAGTTTCCTTTGACCAAGTCATTGTAGAGTTCCGTTCCGGGAAAGGCGTGAGCCAGCGAAACCTGGACGGTCTCGCAGTCGAGCTCTTTGGCGAAGTCGATGGTGCACTGGATGGTTTCCTTGGTTTCGCCGGGCAGGCCGATAATGAAGTCGCCGTGAATGGTAATGCCCACCTTCTTGCAGTTTTTCGCGAACGCGCGAGCCATTTCGACCGTGGCGCCTTTCTTGATGTTCTTCAGGATCTGAGGATCACCGGACTCGAAGCCGACGATGAACAGGCGCGCGCCGCCGTCGGCCATGGCCTTCAGGGTTTCGTAGTCGCTGTGCACCCGGGCGTTGGCAGACCAGCGGAACTTCAACGGCTTGAATTTCTGGCAAATCTCCAGTACCCGGTCCTTGCGGATGTTGAAGGTATCGTCGTCAAAGAAAAACTCTTTCATCTGCGGAAACATCTCGAGTGCTTGCTTGATTTCGCGCGCCACGTTGTCGGTCGACCGCACCCGCCAGGCATGACCGGAGATCGTCTGCGGCCACTGGCAGAAGGTGCATAGCGCGGGGCAGCCCCGCGTCGTGTACAGCGAGACAAAGGGGTGCAGCAGGAACGGCACGTTGTAGTTTTCGATCGCCAGATCCCGCTTGTACACTTCGGTGGCAAAAGGCAGCGCGTCCAACTGCTCGGTGTGCAACTGCGGCCGCGTCGGCGTGTGCATCACCTTGCCGTCTTTGCGATAACTGATCCCCAGAATCTCCGCCAGCGGCCGGCCCTGCGCGAATTCCACCACCGCGTGGTCAAACTCACCGCGCACCACGAAATCAATGTCCTCGCTGGCCATCAGGCTCTGGTCCGGGAGGTTCTGCACGTGCGGCCCGACAAACGCGATTTTCAGATCGGGCTTGCGCTCTTTCATCTTGCGGATCAGCAGGAGGTCGTTGTGGAATCCGACCGTCGAAGTGAACAGCACGACAAAGTCATAATCGGTTGCGATCTCGATGGTCTGCGCTGGCGTGATCTTGTGGGGGCAGGCGTCGAGCAGCCGGCTTCCGGGCAGCATACCCGCCGCATAAGTAAGCCACACCGGATACCAGTAGGATTCGATCTCGCGCGTCACCGGCCAGCGCGAACTCGCCCCGCCGTCAAAATTCGCGAAGCTCGGCGGATTCAACAGCAGGGCCTTCATCACATCAGGCATACGAATCCCCCCTCGATTCCTGGCTCTATATACGCTAAGAAGCTTCCGCCTACAAATAAGTATTCTACCCGAAACCGTTGCCCTGCCAAAGGCAAAGCTTGCGACGACCTTGCTCCGGAGTCGCTGGCCTTCATCCCGAGGTTCCGAACCCGGGCCCGAGCCCGGACAGCAACCGGCGCAGCCTTATCGAAATACACTCGCCAACTGGCCGGTGGAGCGGAGCAGCTCGAGCTGGGCCTGCTGGCGTTCGTAGTCGGCGTCGAGGAACGCCAGCCGCCTGTTGGTTTCCTCCAGGCGAGCTTTTTCCACGTCGCGCAGGCCGGCGCGTCCCTCCTGGAATTGCGACTGGACCACGCGGAGATTCTCCTGCGCCATTTGCAGCTCCAGGCGAGCCACCTCGCGAGCCATCTCCAGTTCCCGCGCCTGGCGCGACTGCTGGCGGACTTCGATTTCCAGGTCCTTGCGTTTGGTCTTCAATTCTAGTTCCGCGGCGTTCAGATCGGTCTGCGCCAGCGCCACCGCCGCGGAGGTACGAGCGCTGAACAGGGGAATCTTCACGTCCAGGCCGATATTGAAGTTGTTCCGGCGAAACGTTCGGAAGAATTGGTCAAAGTTGTTGAAGCGCGCCAGAAGAGCGTACTGGCTGACTAGGTCCACCGTCGGGAAGTAGCCGATACGCTCTCCCCTCAGGCGATGTTCGCGCGCCCGTCGTTCGGCCTCGGTCCGCTTGATCGAGGAATTCTCGGCCAGGGCCATAGCCACCAGCTCGCGGACGGGCTGGTCGGCACTCGCCGGCAGCTCCTCCGGCGCCACTTCCAGGCGCCGGTTCGTGGGCAGCCTCAGCAAGCCGCGCAATTCTCCTTCGAGGGCCTCTTCCCGGCCCTCCAGGTGCACAATGCGCTGCTCGATCCGCGCCGCGGTGAGCTGCGCGCGGGTGACCTCAATGGGTAGTTCGACCCCGGCGCCCAGCCGCTCCCGGGTGATGTCCACAATCCTCTGCGCGCTCTCCCGTTCTTGCCGCAGCAGATCCAGCGAGCGCCGAACCTTGGCCAGCTCCAGACATGCCGAGGCAGCGCGCACGATCACCGCGTCCCGCGTGCTCTCAAAGGCCAGCCTTTGGCCCTCTGCGCGCTCCTCCGCCGCGCGAAACTCGCCACGCAAGGGCCCGTTGAATATGGTTTGGACGTAAGTCAGGTTGAAAATCGAGGGCGGTCCGGCAATCCCTTGCGGGTATCCACGAGTGTAACCGATCCCCGAGCCGGTGTAGAAATTGGGAAGGAACAGCGCACGGTTCACGTTCGCCGTCTTCTCCGCCACGTTCGACTGCACGCGGGCCAACGCCAGCTCGCGGCTGTTTTGCAACGCCAAAACCACTGCCCGCTTCAGGGTAAGGATTTCGGTGTCTGAAGTTCCCTGAGCAAACCCGCCCGTCGCCGAGGCCAGCAGCAGTATGCCAGTGAAGATAAGAATCTTCCTCTGCTTCGTTTTCATAAAGCTTCTTCCCTTCCGCCGCGTCGGGCGGAACCTTCGATTGTAGCCGAACCTCCACCCCAGCCGCCACTACAGGGTTGGATTCCTCCATCGCCAGAGTTACTGGGATGCCCCCTCCCGACAGATGGTGTTGCCAAAAGGGTGGTAAACGATGTATTTAGTTGTGCGTTTAGGGTCGGGCCGGCTCGAAGCATGTCTGGCGGAATCCGGCGCTCCTGAAATGTCGGGGCAGCCTTGGCGTTCCGCTTTCAACAGGAATTTCTTAGACGCTTGGAGGATAAGAAGGAACCAATGATGCCCTGGAGTGCCCTCTATCTGCTAGCCGCACAAGTTCACGACATGCACGCTGGACACGGGATGTACCCGCCGGATGCCTTCTCGCTGTTCAACCATCACTTGGCCGGTGTGCTGGTTATTGTGTTGGCAGTTTTCACGGCGCTGGAAGGGTCGCCGCTCGGAAAGCAACACCCCTGGCTGAAATATCTGTGGCCACTCCCTCTGTTCGTGGAGGCCACCAACGTCGTCCTCCGCGGGGATAGCGAATTGAAATGGCCGCTCCGGCTGGCAACCATCATGCCCGATGCGGAGGCGGTGCAGCACAAGATTTTCGCCTTGCTGACGTTCGGCATCGCTTTCATCGAGCTGTTCCGGCGCACCGGGCATCTGACTCATCCAGGGTGGCGCTATGTCTTCTATGGCTTGATGTTCGGAGGCGGGGTTTTTCTGCTGTTTCACAGCGGGCATCATACGGCCGTGATTCACCGCCAGCACCTCTGGATGGGCACGTGGTGCATCGCTGCCGCGACAACTAAAGTCCTGGGAGACCTGAAGAGCGGACTGGCCTGGCTGCGGCTCTATATTCTACCCGTCTTCATTCTTGCCTTGGGCCTGCAACTGGCCTTCTACGTCGAATAGCCCGCTGGACACACCTCCCACGGAGGCAGAGGAAGGTTGGAGCGCAGGTGCGGCGCACCGTAAATTCAACGAGAGGGAACCAGCAAGACACGATCGGAGGATTCGATTCATGTACCTGCTAATGCTCTTCCTGCAAGCCGAGCACATGCACCAACACGGGGGAAATGAGGCGTTCGTGCCGGACCCGGTGTCGATCTTCGATCACCACCTGGCTGGGGTCTTGCTCATCCTGATGGGAATCTTCGCCTTTCTGGAGCACACCAGCCTCGCCTGGCGGCACAACTGGATGAAGTATCTCTACCCCCTACCCCTGCTCGGCCTGGGCCTGTTCTTGTTTTTCTTTCGCGACCCGGAGCCCTGGTTTCAGTGGCTGCTTAACGGCGAGTTCGACAAGACCGAAGTACAGCATAAATTCTTTGAAACCATTGCGGTCCTGGTGGGATTGATTGAGCTCTTCCGGCGGACCAAATGGCTGCGCCAGGCGGCATGGCCGCAAGTGCTAAACGTTTTGATGCTCGGGGGCGCCTTCTTTTTGCTTTTCCACACTGGGCAACACTCGGCCATCATTCACTTGCAGCACCGCTGGATGGGCATCGTGGCCATCACGATGGCGGCGTCCAAAATCCTCTCTGATGTGGGCTGGGGCGGTCGCTGGCTGGGGCGATATGCCGTACCGGCGCTAATGCTCATTTTTGGGCTGCAGTTCGCTTTCTACATCGAGCGTTAGCGCCAAGCTTGCAGCTCTCAGCATCACCCTCGCATTGAGCTCTCAGCTCAGTGCTGAGCACTCAGCCGTCAGCAGTTCAATCCCTTGTGGTCCGGAGTCCCGATGCAGGCTTCACTCGTACCGCAGCGATTCAGTTGGCTGCAGCCTGGCAGCCCGATTGGCCGGCAGAAAGCCAAAGAAGATTCCGGTCAAACTCGACACCAAAAAAGCCACCACCACCGAAAGCCAGGAAACCGGGACGCGCAGGTTGCCCGGGAGCAGTTGCTGGACCAGCACGGGGATGCTCACGCCGATTAGGATGCCTCCCACAGCGCCAGTCCCGCTGATCAGGAACGCCTCGAGTAGGAACTGATTCAGGATTTCGCTGCGCCGCGCC
Source organism: Acidobacteriota bacterium (assembly GCA_003224235.1). Classification (GTDB taxonomy): domain Bacteria; phylum Acidobacteriota; class Terriglobia; order Acidiferrales; family UBA7541; genus QHYU01. The sequence goes on along the minus strand of QHYU01000178.1, from coordinate 27,047 downwards.
CCGATGGCCTTGCGGATCCCGATCTCGCGTGTTCGCTCGGTCACCGTGACCAGCATGATGTTCATGATGCCGATGCCGCTGATCAACAACGCGATGAAGGCGATAAACAGCAGCACCATTGTGAGTGCTTGGGAGATCTTTCTCGCCGCATCCAGGATCCCGCTGAGCGTGGACACATCATAGAGCGCCCCAGCAGGATGACGGCTCTTCAGCAGGAGCTCCAACTGCCGCGCGACGGAGGGTACGCTTTCGGGCGTGCGCGCCGAAGCGTAGAGCACGCGTACGATGTCGTCCCCGGTGTAGTACTTCATCAGGGAGAAGGGAATGATGGCGGACTCCTTCTGAATCTCGGAAAGCCCGAAGGTGGCCACGCGCTCCTTGAAAACCCCGATGACGGTGAAACTGAGCTCGCTGATGCGGATTGGTTTGCCGATGGGATTCTCGTAAGGATAGACGCGATCGGCAAGCTCTTTAGTGATCAGGCAAACTTTGCTCCGCGATAGCATGTCGTCGGCGTCGAAGTATCGGCCGCGCAGGACGATCAGATTACGAATGGCCTGAAAACCCTGGCTGACCCCCACTAGGGTCACCGGATATTCGATCCCGCCGATTACCACCGTCATGTGGATTTCCCGTGTGGCGGCGACTTCCGCCACCTGCGGGATCCCCACTTTTACGGCTTGCAGGTCGTCTAGATTGAGTTCGTAGCTGAGCGCTCTGGGCTGCTGTCCCGTGCGCGCATATTCAGCCCAGACCAGGTTGGAGCCCACGCTCTCGATCTGCCCAATGATGTACTTCTTGCCCGTCAGCGCCACCGTCACCACGAGCACGATGCATGCGCTGCCGATCACCACGCCCAGCATGGTGAGCAGAGCGCGGACCTTGTTGGACCGCAGGGCATCCAAGGCGACGAAAAAGGTCTCGCGGCTGAGCTTGGCAAGCAAGGTTGCGCTCCTCTTTGAAACTATAACAACCCGGGGAGAAGAAATCCCGAACAAACTGGAAGCCAGCTTAAGATTGGTAAGACCTGTGTCTCCGGGCTGAAGCTCTCGGATGTGGCCGGTGTCCGATCCTCGCCCCGCCACGGCGGGCGTGCCCTGATGAATCCTGCGTCTCCCCAGCGCCTCTCGAACCGCCGACGTACAAACGGCTGGTACCACGCCGCGTTTGACGCCACCTCCCGCCGAGGATAGATTGAGCATCCCGAAGCGTTTGGCCGCATGACCACGAAGATCACAGCGCGCGACCTGCTGCTATTACTGGTGCTCACCGCGGCGGGCGTGCTCCTCCACGGCTACCATCTGGGCCATCAGGATGGCGCCATTTATCTGCCAGCCATCAAGAAGAATCTGAACCCGGCGCTGTACCCATATGATTCGGCGTTTTTTCTGTCGCAGACTCGCTGGATGCTGTTTGGCGAATTGGTGGCCTTCTCGGTGCGCCTCACCCGAGTGCAGCTTGATCTGGCCGTCTTTCTGTGGCACCTGCTCGCCATCTTTGTGGTATTGCTGGCCAGCCTGCAAATGTCGCGCCGCATTTTTGCCGCGCCCGCGGCGCAGTGGGGCGCTGTTCTAACCGTGTGGGCAGCGCGCCTTTTGCCGGTAGCTGGCACGCAGCTGCAGCTGATGGACCGCTACCTCCATCCCCGCGACTTGGCCACCGCGGCCCTGCTGCTAGCCTTCGTCGCGATCCTCGACCGAAGTCTTGCTGCGTTAGGCTGGATTGCAGCCGCCGCGGTCATCCATCCGACGATGGCCCTGTTTGGTGCGTTCCATCTTGCCATCCAGCGGTTTGGCGCGTGGAAGTTGCTTGCCATGGCGCCGCTCATTCCTTTGTTCGCATTCGGCGCCCCTCGCGGGCCGGTTGCAAACGACGCCTGGCGCGAAGTGTTGTCCACCCGACCATATCTCTTTCCGCTGCGCTGGCACTGGTACGAATGGCTGGGTGTCATTGCGCCGCTCGCGATTCTGACTTGGTTCGCGCGGTTCGGTAGGACAGGCGTTCCTGTCTGCCCGCTGGTCAATCAAGTCAGCCGCCGGGCCGTGCTTGCCGGCGTGCTGGGAGTCGCCGGGGCGATTCTGATCACCACAGTGCCGGCGTTCGAGCGTTTCATCCCCACCGAACCTATGCGCACGCTCTACTTTGTCTATTTTCTGCTCGTGTTTCTGGGCGGTGGCTTGCTGGGCGAGCGCGTCCTGCGCAACCACCCCGTGCGCTGGCTGCTGTTTCTGGCGCCGCTCTGTCTGGTATTCTTTTTCTCTCACCGGTTGAGCTACCCCTCCAGCCCCCACATCGAGTGGCCGGGCCGCGTTCCGAAAAACGCCTGGGTCGAAGCGTTTGATTGGATTCGTCGCAACACGCCGCAGGAAGCACTGTGCGCGCTTGACCCGCTTCATATGGCGCGACCTGGCGAAGATTCGCACGGCTTTCGCGCCTTCGCTGAGCGCAGCATGCTCGCCGATTGGGTCAAGGACCGCGCCGTTTCCGCGCTCGCGCCTGAGCTGGCCCCCACCTGGCGCGAACAGGTCCGCGATCTTGGCGTATCGGAAATTCGGGCGGGAGCCACACTCGATCGCTGGCGCGACTTCGGCCCGGACGATTTCCGCCGCCTGCAAAAAAAGTATGGCATCAGTTGGGTTGTGTTGGAGCGACCCACGGCGGCCGGCGCGGCCCTTGCGTCTCGGAGGGATCCGCGGGAACTTCCCTGTCCCTACGCGAACAGCGTGGTCATGGTTTGTCGCGTCGAATGAGCGCTCCTCGCAACAGCCGGGCTCTGGTGCGAGTCCGCGACGGCCTCGCGTTTCGGGTACTGAATTTTGTATAGAGCGCGCAGCACGACCAACGCGGGTTACACCGCAACGTATGCTGCCCTTGCCATGATTCGCTCGAAACTTCCATTTCCTGCGGAACACGTCGTAGAGGACCGCGATCTACGGGCGAGCGGCAGCCCTGCGCCACGCCGGAACTTTGTGGTCCACATCCTGATCCCGAGTCTGCTGTGCCTCCTCTACGGGGCGCAATGCGCTTGGTTCATCGGCACGCAGTCAATGACGGCTGACGAGCCGGAGCACATTGCCGCGGGGCTTGACGCATGGCGTCATGGCGAGTTCAGGAGCTGGGACGATCAGCCGCCGTTAGCGCGGCTCCTGTTTGCACTCCCGCTGCTCGACACGAACTGGCGATTTGAAACGGTTGCCGGAGAGATCGAGCCCATCCGGCCTGGCCCGGAAAGCTGGGCCTGGCGGGCGCGCCCCGTCAATGTCCTGCTGGGCTTTCTGCTTGCCGGCCTGCTGTGGACAACTGCGCGCCGCCGGTTCTCGGCTGGGGCCGCGAATTTCGCCCTGGCTCTATTCGTCTTTTCTCCCGCGCTGATCGCTCATTTCTCCGTGGCCGCAATCGATGGCGTCGCAACGCTGCTGATTTTCGCTACGGCGCTGCAAGTCGCTCGCTGGCGTCGCCAGCCATCCTTCGCGGAGACCCTTCTGCTGGGGCTGGTTCTGGGCGGGCTGCTGCTGGCAAAGTTCCACACGCTCCCATTATTTGCGCTGGCCATGGGAGTAGTTCTGCTCCACAAGCCTCACGCCTCTCTGCTGAAGCCCTGGGCCTGGAACTGGCGGGCCATGGTGATAGTGTTCGCAAGCGCCTTTTTCACCGTCTGGGCCGGTTACTTCTTCCATGTTTCCAGGGTGACGTTTCAGCCAGGGCAGGTGACCGCGACGTTTTCAGGCTACAGCCCCCCGTTGGTGCAGCACTTACCGGTGAGCTTCCATGCGAAAGTTTATATCCCCGCCTGCGAATACCTGACGGGTTTCGGCAATGTCGTGCACCATAGTTGGGTCCGCGGGCATCGGAGCTTCTTTCTGGGCGAAGTTTCCCAGCGGGGCGGGTGGAAGCTCTATTTCCCGGTCGTGATTCTGCTGAAATGGCCGACGACGGTTCTGCTGCTCGCGGCGGCGATGCTGGCGCTTACGGCGCGGCGACGCCTCATCTGGCCGGCGGATTTCCGAGTGCTCATGTTATTCCCGGCCGTTTTTTTCTTCTTCGCGGTTTTTTCGCGCATCAACATTGGCGACCGGCACATCCTCCCCATCTATCCCTTTGTCTTGCTGGCGTGCGCCGCGCTCTGGGAGTATGCGCGACGTCAACGAGCCCTGCAGGCGCTGTTGCTCGCTGCCGTGCTGGCGCAAGCCGCGGACTGCCTGCGCTACGCCCCAGACTATCTCTCCTATTTCAATGTCTTCGTTAGGCCCGAGCGGAGCTACATGCTGCTTTCCGACAGCAACCTCGACTGGGGACAGGGGCTGATTGCGTTGCGCCGCTACGAGCAGCAACGTCCGGGCGAGGAATTGCACCTCGCCTACTTCGGTCGCGTGCGTCCTTCGCTGTACGGCATCCGGGCGGCGCCTCTGGAAGAGACCGATCGCGTCACCGGGACCGTAGTGGTCAGCGCGACGCACCTCACCGGCCAATACCTTCGCAATCCTTCGAGCTATCACTGGGTGCTGCAATACCCGCGCAAGATTATCCTCAACCACACCCTGCACGTCTTCGACGTTCCGCGTGAGCCTCACCCGCACCAGCAATCCGAGCTGGGCAGTGGGAAGATGTAGGCGGCACGGCTCAACCAAGTTGGCGCAGGACACCAGACTTCACTGCGCCATCTGTGCCGGGGTGAAGGCCCCACAGGGGATCACATCATGGATCGGAAGATCGGTTACTTCGAGACGCGGCGTAGGGCCTCGCGTGCCCCTTTGCTGCGGGGGTCGATTTCCAGCGCGACGCGATACTGATCAGCCGCAGCCTGGCGCCGGCCCTGTTGCTCGTAGAGGCGCCCCAGCCACTCCCGCGCCGCGGCGTGCGAGGGAAGATCGCTGTGCCGCGGGACACTGCTCAGGTAATTCTTCAACAACTGCTCGGCTTCGTTCAGGCGGTTTCCGGCTAGTACGCGCACCACGCCGCGATAATATCCGAGCCGGCGGTCAGAGGCATCGACGCGGGCGGCGGCCTCGACAGCTTCTTCCATCCGCACTGCGTCATTGCGGCGACGGTAGAAGTCCGCGACTTCGATATACGGCCCGATGCGCGTGGGCTTGGCCTCGAGCACCTGGCGACACTCCGCCTCAGCCTGCTCGGGTTTCCCTTTGTGCATTAAGAAATCAGCGCGCGCTAGATGAGCTTCAACCGCATCAACGGTTTCGAGTTGCTGGATCTGTCGCCGAGCCTTATCTTCGCCCCCGCCGACGATCCCCGGCGCGCGGAAGTAAAACTCAATCAAATCTCGCTGCGCATGCAGATTGGCAGGATCCAACCGCACCGCCTCTTCGAACTCGCGCCGGGACTTTCGCGCCGAGGAAAGCGCGGAGAACCCACCGGCCTGCTCCGCCTTCCGACCGTAAGCCCGCCCGAGCCACAAACGGTACTCGGAATTGTTTGGCTCCAGCTCGACCGACTTTTCGGCGCTGGCTGCGGCGAGATCAAATTGCCGCAGCTCAAAGTAACATCGGGCCAGCCAGTAGTGCAGCGGGGCGTCTTGCGCCTTCTTTCCCCGAGCGGCATTGAGGACGTTCGCAGCCTGCTGGTAATTGCCAGCGTCAAACAGCCGGCTGGCGTCGGCCAGGAGAGCATTAGTGTCAGCCAGGGCAGCCGGCCCCAGCAGAACGCCCAGCGATGCCGTCACCAACACCAGCGCCACTGTGCGCCCAGCCCGCGCGCTCTTCCGCACTCCCGAGCGGCGTGCGGATGGACTCTCGTGCGTTTGCGGGGCAGCCATCATCCTCCCCGCACCACGCGGACACCCAAGCCATCGCGCAATTCCACGTCGCCGGGCAGCGCCAACACTTCGCCTTCGCGCAGGCCTTCCAGCACCTCATAGTCGGTAGCGCTGGCGATACCCACCTTGATTTCGCGCTTCTGCAACCGGGAGCGCTCCACGCCCAGTCGCGGCTCGTCGACAACGAAGACGAACCGGCGCAATCCCTCAATGCGGACTGCGCCGCGCGGCACGGCTAAAGCATTGCGGCGCTCGTGCAAGTGGATGGTGACGTTCACGTTGATGTTGGGGAGCAGCTCGAGCTTCTCGTTGTCCACCGAGCAGATCAACTCGCCTACGCTGCGCGTCCCCCGCGCCACCACCTGTTTCGGGATAATCTCGGTGCGCCCGGTCCAGGTCCGATTGGGCAAGGCGTCCCAGGTGATCTCGACGCTTTGGTTGGGCCCGAGCGAGCCCAGCTCGGGCTCGTCGATGAAGGCGCGCACACGCACACGGCGCAGGTCGGCGAGTTCGGCGAGCAGTTTGCCGACCTCGACAAAGTCGTGGGCGTGTACCGGCAACGAATAAAGGGTGCCATCGATGGGCGCAGTGACCTCAGCGGAGCGGACCTTTTCCTCCAGCGCATGGACCTCGCTGCGGGCCTTCTCGACGCGGAAGGTTGCTCGCTCAACCTCGAGCTGGGCTCGCCGGGTGAAGTCTTGCTTGGTCTTCTGGAGTCGCTGCCATTCTGCGTCCGCGCGAGCGAGCGCGATCTGGTTCTGATCGAGTTCCTCTCTTGTGGCGGCCTGCTTGGCTACCAGGTTCTCGAGGGCCTCGCGCTCGTGTCGCAGTCGGTCGCGATCCACCTCGGCTTTGCGCAGGTCGCTCTCGAGCTGCGCCACTTCGTCGGCCCGGCCCCCGGCTCGCGCGGCCCGCAGGTCTTCCTGTGCGGACACCAATTCCTCCCGTGTGCGGGCCAGATCGGCCCGCGCCCCGGAGGCATTGAGCGTCATCAGTAACTGCCCGCGCTTCACCGCTTGCCCTTCGACCGCCAGAATTTTTTCGATAAATGTCGCGAGCTGTGCCCGCAGCGCATAGGGCGTAATCGGTTCCACCTTACCGTTGCTGAAAATCGAGGCAGTCAAGTTCTCGCGGACGGCGTGGACCACGGCGACCTTCGGTACCGGCGGGCGGCCGCTCAACATCACCAGCACAACTACCAGGACCACCGCCAGCCCCAGCAGCATCCACATCCTTCTGCTCAGCTTCCAATCCATCTTCGCCCCTTGCTCTGGCAGTTCCCCCTATCCGGAATGAAACTGCGGGCGTTCCAAAATGCCCCCACGCTAAGCTCGTTCATCCGTTGGCCGTGGAACGAAAGGAGAAAGCTTTTCATTCTAGCAAACGGTTGAAGTCCTTGCATATGGCGCCTCCTAAGCCCTGAGCAAAGTAGTACTGCAATAGGGGATGCTATACTCTGATTCGGGGATGCCGCAGGCGTTGCGAGGGGCCGGATCTCGCTTGGCTTCCCTTCCCAGTCCCGAAGCTTCGGGATCCTGGATTCATCGCCGACATGCCCAGAGTATTCGTTATTTCAGAGGATTGGAGCTTGCGCGCCCTGGTTCGCGCCGAACTGCTGCATGCGGGCGTCCATGCACTGGGGATGGACTCGGTGGGCGATCTTGCAGTAGCACTAGCGCGGGGAGACACTCCCTCCGCAATTGTGCTGGACGCGGCCGCCATTGAGCGGGCCACCGGTCCCACCCGTGCCGCCCTGGCCAAGCTAGCCAGAAGAGTGCCGATAGTTCTCGTGGCCTCCCGCTCGGAAATTTCTGGCAAACCCGCGACGCCCCTCGAGGGTGTGGCGGCTGTGCTGGTCCGGCCGGTGACTGTGGGCGAGATCGTCGCGCGTGTCCTCGGACTTCTGCGAGGGCAGGCAGCGTAGTGCCCGTTCCAACTATTTGAGGCGACACCAGGCCGGCCGCTTGTTATGGGCATTAGTCAGGGAATTAGTAGCCAAGCCACATTGGAACGGTACTAACCGATGTCAGACTCAACTCCAGCGGATCCTCCGGCCTCACCCTCTCCCCAGGCAACTACGTCGTCCGAGCCACACGCCACGCCGGTTTCGCTGGAAGCACCCGAATCGTCCGCCCTGCGCATGCCGCTGGACTTACTGCTCGCGCCGGGGCACGGATGGTTCCGCGCGCTGCGGCACCCGGAGTTCAGGCTGTTCTGGACGGGTAATTTCATCTCGAATATCGGCTCGTGGATGCAGAACGTGGCCCAGGGATGGCTGGTGCTGCAACTCACCAACTCGCCCCTTTGGTTGGGCCTGGTGGGATTCGCGCAACAGGTGCCCGCGCTGGTGTTCTCGCTCCTGGGCGGCGTGATCGCCGACCGCGCCTCGCGGCGCCGGCTGCTGATGGTCACCCAGACCACCATGATGCTTCTGGCGGTGTTGCTGGCTGTGCTGACGCATCTGCAACGCATTACCGTGCAGCAGATTGTGCTGATCGCCGTGCTGGCCGGCACGACCACCGCGCTCAACGCCCCAACCTATCAATCGGCCATCCGCGACCTGGCGCCGCGGGAAGACCTCCTGAACGCCATCGCACTGAATTCGATCCAGTTCAATGCCTCGCGCGTGCTGGGGCCCACGCTGGCTGGCTTCACCATCGCCGGAGCCGGCATCGCCGCTTGCTTCTACTTGAACGCGCTGAGCTACGTGCCGCTGCTGTTCGTCCTCGCGCGAGTGAGGTTTCCGGCGCGCGCCGAGCGCGAGGCCAACTCCATTGGAGCCGAGATGGCCGAGGGCTTTCGCTACGTTCGGGAGAACCCCACCATTTTGCTGCTGGTGCTTTTGGTGGGCATGATCAGCATGTTCGGCATGCCGTACCTGGTGATGATGCCCGCCTTTGCGAAAGATGTCCTCCTCGTCGGAGCTCGTGGCCTGGGCTACCTGGTCGCGGCCTCAGGAGTTGGAGCGATCATCGGCGGGATTAACCTGGCCATGCTGAAGTCCCATCACCGGCGTGGCCCGGTGCTGCTTGGCGCCGCGCTCACTTTTTTCGCAGCCATTCTGCTGTTCTGCCTCTCGCGCCAGCTCCTGCTCTCTGCGTTTCTCCTCGCTGTAGTGGGCGGCGCGATGGTGGGCGCGGTGGCCACCCCGCTCAGCCTGATCCAGACGCTGGTGCCCGACCAGATCCGCGGGCGCGTGCTGAGTATGCATCTGATGGCTTACCTGGGCTTCACTCCGCTGGGCAGCCTGCTGGTCGGCGCGTTGGCAGAGCGTTGGAGTACTCCCGTGGCCATGGCGTTCTCCAGCGGCTTCGCATTGGCGCTGACCGCAGTCATCGCCTTTGCCGCGCCCACCATCCGCCGCCTCCAGTAGCACAGGCACTCCTGCCTGTGCGCTTTATTTTGAATCGGCCATTCTTCCGGTCTCGCCACTAAGCCCGCCACTACGGGATTGCGCTCGATGTACGACCGAATTCTGTCGCATTCGCTAGGGCTGCGCACCCAGTGGTCGTACGATTCATCCTGCCAAAATCGTCTCCCCGTGCGTCCCAAGATCTGGTTCCCCTCTTTGGCGGTCACGCCCTTGATCCCTTTTGTGATCCGGGCGACGTCAATCTTGGGCTCCAGCAGGACGTGAACGTGATTGGCCATCACAACAAAGGACAACAAGGCATACTGCTCGAGTTCGACCTCCCCCCTCTGGAGCGCTCGCACCACATAGCCGGCGATTCGCGGGTCCTTCAGCCACAAGGGTCCAGTCCGGGCCTGATCCAGTTGACAATCGACGACTCGGAAGAACTTGCCGGCGGGCTGCGCCTTGTCTTCCCCCAGACTTCGCAGAAAGCTGGCCGGGAGCGAGCCATAGAAACGCCACGTTAGAAAGATAATCCTCCCTGCCGGGTGCCAGTGCGGGAGATTTCGTTCGTAGTAGGTCATCTTAGCTTAGCTAGCACAGGCATTCCTCCCCGCCACCGCGCTCGCGGCCATGTGCTAAATTTCAGGTAGCACAGGCACTCTTGCCTGTGTGCTTTATTTTGAATCGAAAATCCATGCACAGCCAAGAGTGGCTGTGCTACTGACTCTGCCGGCGTCAGCGCTCGACCACGGCCATTCTTCCGGTCTCGCCACTAAGCCCGCCACTACGGGATTGCGCTCGATGGCGGCGGCACAGGTAGCACAGGCACTCTTGCCTGTGTGCTTTATTTTGAATCGAATATCCATGCACAGCCAAGAGTGGCTGTGCTACTGACTCTGCCGGCGTCAGCGCTCGACCACGGCCATTCTCTGTCTCGCCACTAAGCCCTTCCTGTGCGCCTTGTTTTTGCCCCCATCGCCATCCGCACCACGCGGAAACCGCGCCGGTACCAATACCCGCGCCACCACGCTCGCGCCGGTGTGCTAAAATTCGATTATGACTCAGGAACAGAAAACCGAAACCAAACCGGCAGCCAAGCCGAAGAAGGTTATCCACCGCGTCTGCGTCACCTGCAACAACATGTTTCGCGTTACCCCCGAGAACTACGAGTCTAAGCTGTGCCCCAACTGCCATAAGGCCTAGCCTCCCGCACCTCGCCCTCTAGGGCGGCAGGCAGACGGGGGCCGTGCCGGGCTGAAGCCTGGCGCTACAAAAACAATGTAGCCGCTGGCGGGGCTCGGGATTCTATCGCTCAGAGCATGCGGTCGAGCGCGACTTCAACCATTGTTTCCGCGCCCAGACGGTCACCCCATCTTTCGCGGATATCGAGTGCGACGGCATAGGGCAGCAGTGAGAGCTCGGATTTGGCATCCCTCCTGGCGGGATCGAGGCGATCAAGCCGGTCTTGTTCCGTGGATTCGAGAAATTGGCGAAATCCGAGAATGTGGCGCATCAACTGCGCTCCGCGCTCGCTATAGCCCATGAGGAAGGGCGGAGCAAAGGTGTTCACCAGCAGCATGAGAGCGGTAACCTCGGCAAAAACAGGAGCGATGACGCGCATGCTCAGCCAGAAGAGCACAGGAGTGAAGAAGAGCCCACCCAGCAGAAGCGGAAGCGTGCGGTAGCGGTATATGCCGCGCCACGCCAGCATGACTGCATGGCGATTGTGCTGCCACAAGAAGAAGCTGGCCGCGCCCGCAGCGAACACACAGCTTCCTAGAAAGGCGGCCAACTTAAGATCGGCCTGACCCTGCATTGTTGTCAGTAGCCCCTCAGCGCCGGCCATCCATACCGTGATAATCGACATCACAACGAGTCCGGCAGTCAGAAGGTGAGGGCGGAAGTTGTAGTACAGGGTCGAAGTGCGCCTCTGCAGAGCCGCACAAACATAGTTGAGCAAACTCTGCCGCGGGGGATGCAGGCAGGCCATCGCCCCAGCCTGAAACAGATCGTAAAAGACGCAACGCTCTTCTTCCGGAAGATCAGTGGGCACGGCGGAGATCACATTCCGTCCCGCATCGGGAAGTTCGATGGCGCTGCGCGCGTAGATGCCGTCCCCGGTCGGCTCAATCGTCAGCAGACCGCGCGCAGCCAGGTCAGCCACAATGGCGGCGTACGTGCGCCCGTCGCAACTCAACGTGTAAATGTAACGGGCCTCAGCAGGTGAGACGCCCTCGGGCGGCTGGTATTGAACAACGATCGGTTCACGTTCCGGCCGTCGGCGTGCGACCAGGACCCATGTGCAAGCGTAGTATGCCGCCAAAGCGATCGGGATAAAATAAAACCCCCTGCCCTCCCTGCCACGCGCCGAAACGCGATTGACCTCAGAAGCCATGAAATTAATGAGGAGAAAAAAATCGGCGGCCAGAAAAACAACTGCCGCCGCCATGAGCTTGCGCAGTGGAGAGATCTCACTTCCGTTTCCGATGCTGAGCTGTGCCCCAACTGCCATAAGGCCTAGCCTCCAGGACCTGTAGCACCGCCCTTTTCGGGCGGCACGCAGACGAGGGCCGTGCCGGGCTGAAGCCCGGCGCTACAAAAACAATGTAGCGCTGCCCTTCAGGGCAGCACGCGCCTGCCGGCCTCAGGGCTTCGATCAAAGGAAGATGTGGCCAGGCTCATACCAGAACTTCAGGGACTTCTAGTCTCTGTTTTTGAAAGGCCGACTCGAACGCCGTGACGACGCGGGGATCGAAATCGGTACCTTTGCCTTTCACGATGGCGTCTCGCGCCTCAAAGGGGGACACACCCTTGCGGTAAGGGCGGTCGCTGACCATTGCATCAAACACGTCGGCCACGGTGATAATCCGCGCCTCGATGGGGATCTGCTCACCCTTTGTGGGATGATAGCCGGAGCCGTCGAACTTATCGTGATGCGCCAGGATGATGGGCAGCACCCGCCGGAGTGAGCCGCCGACGGAGCTGAGCATCTCGACCCCTTTTTCCACGTGCGTCTTGATGTGCGTCATCTCATCGTCGGTGAGGCGCGCAGCCTTATACAAGATAGCCCGGCTCGTTTCCAGTTTGCCGATATCGTGCAGCAGCGCCGCGGCTCGCACGTCTTCGATCTGGTCTTTCGTCAAGCGCATCTCGTCGGCAATTTGCGTAGCGTAGACGGATACCCGGTAAGAATGATTTTGCGTGAACTTGTCGTTGCCAATGAACTGATTCAGGATTTGCAGCACGCCGTAGTAAGTCTCCCGCAAGTCGCGCAGCCTGCGCTCACCGAGTTCGTAGAGGGTGCCGGTAGCGTAAGCCGAAATCAACAGGAAGCCGGCCCAGACGGCGAGGTCGGACCAGGTCAACAGGCCGCGGTTCTCCAGTTGCAAGCCGCTGCCCAGGGCCGTGGGATTCATCATGTTCATCCAGACGACGAAGAGAACCGAGCCCACCGCCGCCTCCACGGCGCGGCGACGGCCGAAGTAGTACGCGGCCAAGAGAGTAGGAAGATTGTAGAAGGTCAACACCAACCGCTGGCCTTCTACGAGGAAATTGACCAGCCCGGCCAAGGCGATGATCGCGAAAATGAGGAAAAGCTCTCTGTTCACGTCGGCTAGACGCAAAATCCACTTGCCTTTCACGATGTTCTCCCGTTGCGAAGGGGATGCCTATCAAGATGACCCTGCAGGATAACCGTCTCGTGAGGATGGAGCTATGGTACGCCGGACTGTCTTGCCCGAAAAGTAATCGGACGAAATCAGTCGGGGCTGCTGGCAGGCAGACGGGGGCCGTGCCGGGCTAAAGCCCGGCGCTACAAAAACAATGTGGCGCTGCCCTTCAGGGCAGCACGCAGCCTGATCGATGTGATCGATACCCTCTTGCCACCTCTAGCCTCCAGCACCTGTAGAGGTGCCCTTTTCAGCCCGGCAAACGACCTAGGCTGTCCCAAAGAGCATTGGAGGATGTTTCGGGGGTCGGAGCCATCAGCTCCGACAAAAGAAGCCAACCTTCATCGCATAAATGCTCCGAGGCTCGTCTGGGCACGGCTTCCAGCCGTGCCACAACGCCTACCGCGCTGCGATGCAGGCGCAAGGGCGTGCGGAAAGGACGTGGCGCATGTTCTAAAAGGCCCGATTGTGATGTCCTCAGAAATCCTTTAAGACCAAGCGGTGAATTAAGTCAGTCAGGCAAGCCGAAAGCACATTAGATTCTATCCTAGCCGAGAATGAAGCAGCTAGTCCCCAGGTCTTTCCCCGACTCAAAATTACAGCAATGACCTGATTGCTAGGTCTTTTGATTCCTACTATAGCAGCTTCGTAATTCAACCAACGAGAGGTTACGTAAAGAAGTGGTCAGAGGCGACGCGCAGTTGTGTGCTCGTGATGAAGCTGGGCTCGCAAATTACTAAACATTCAGACTGAGACTTATCCTCCACCGCCTGTTCAAGGGCAACGGATGACCGTATCCGAGGGGCCACACCTGCACGGCGCCCAAACCATCCACACCTCGCAATTTTAACGAAAGCAGCTTCGTGGGAGGAAAGAGATGCTTGGTTTGTGCAGATTTCCTCAGGTTCTTATCTTTTCTGATGACATTTGCGACTGTCAAGAGCGCTCCAGAATCCTGCCTATACGGAGAATAATGTGCCGGCGCACAGCGGCTCGATGCGGGAGGTATACGCGTCAAGCCATTTAAGAATGTAACCGTGGGGTGGGTCGTCGCGCCATTTGAAATGTAACCTTAAGGCTGTTGTTGTTGCGGCGGTGGGAAAGTGGGAATCCCGCGTCTTTTGCGGGATTCCCAAGCGGAGTGGAAAAGTCTGTTTTCCGACTTTTCCACGCAGCGTCTTTTCCACCGCCGTTGGGCTGGCTCGATTTTGTGCGCTCCGTCGCCGGGAGTCCCTGGGGCACCTTGGGGCTCAGCCGCCGGTTGACCAGCTCGTAGATGTGCTCCAGCTTTTGATCGATGGCTTTCGCCAGCGCAAATGGATTCAGAGACTCCCGCAAGCTTTGCAACTCGGCCACGCGGGCGGCATCAGCCTGCGGCGAGGAGGCCACGCGCTGCAGAGGGGTCTGGGGCGTGTCATAGACCCGGCGCAGTTTCGATCCCACTCGCACCTTCTTCACCAGTTTCACCGAGGGGAGAAAAAGATTCAGCCACAGGCGCAGTTCGTGGCGGTAGAGATCGTTGAGGGCCTCGACGGCTGCGGGCGAGTCGTAGCGGTCCCAACCCAACAGTTTGCGCACGTGCGTCCAGTTCTTCTGCTCCACGTGCGCATTGTCGTCTTTCTTGTAGGGGCGTCCGCGGGTGAGTTGGATCCCTTTCCGCTGGCACCAAGCCTGCAGATGCCAGTTGATGAATTCCGAACCATTGTCCGAATCCACTCCGAGAAGACGGAACGGCAGGGCCTTCTCCACCTCCTGCAAGGCCCCTTCTATGGTCGCCTGGCCGCGCCCCAGCACGGCTCGGGATTCCGTCCAGGTCGTATGGATGTCGGTCACATTCAAGGTATGAGCGAATTCTCCCGCGCCCGAATTGCCAGAGTGGGAGACCAGGTCCACTTCGGTGAACCCTGGCGAGGTCACCTCCCAGCTATCCGTCTAACCGGCCGCTTCCCAAACGGCCGTCAGGATGGACAGTGTTTCCTGGCCATAGCGCAGCGCACGTCGCCGCGCCCGCCCAACGCGCTGCTTTCCTGGGGGCGGACCGTTCAGAAGCCGAATCGCGTATTTCCGGTGGTAGCCGGTGTTGAGACAAGATTCGTTCAGGATCACGTGCTTTACCCTGTGCCCCGCTTGGCGGTAACGCTCATAGATGGCTCGCAAGTACTCCCATTTCGTTTGATGGCCCACCATAACCCTCCTCAAAGGCCTTCTGAGTTGGGTTACATCTTAAATGGCGCGATAACACCCCCTAGGGTTACATTTTAGATGGCTCGATACGGTATATTGACAAGGCAATACCTATATTCTAGAATCGCGGCCTAAGCGCTCGTCGGCAGAGATACGAATGTCTGTTTCGAGAGGTTTGGGCATAGTCGGCATGCCGCGCCGACTCGGTCGGTGTTTTCAATGACAAACCGCCCCTTCCCGGTCCGATTCGCAGACCCAGCGTGTTCGCTCGTCTTAGTACTGTTTTTCGCTGCCTCTGTCTTCGCGCAGAGTGGGGCGTACACGGCGCCAGCCGATTTGGACCAACTGGTCCAGAGCGCAAAAACCGTCGTCCGTGGCCGCGTCATGTCTGCCAGGGTTGAGCCCCATCCCCAATTCTCCAATCTGCAGACCGTCGTCGTCACGCTCGCCGTGACCAAGGTGCTTAAGGGCGAAGCAGCTTCTACTCTCACTTTTCGCCAGTTCCTCTGGGATGCTCGCGATGTGCCGGTCTTCGCCGAATACAAGAGAGCCGGTGAACTCTTGCTCTTTCTGAACCCCGTCTCGCCGTACGGCCTCACAAGTCCTGTCGGCCTCGAGCAGGGGCGCTTTCGCATCCTTCAAGATGCAAAAGGAAATCGCTACGCCCTCAACGGCCGTGGCAACCTCGGTCTGTTCGACCAAGTCACCAACAAGGCTAGCTCTCGCGGTGTGGCACTTTCCAAGCAAGTTCGAGAGATGTTGTCAAAGTCCGGCGGTCGGGTGCCTCTCGACGCATTGGAAGACGCTATTCAGGCACTCGCGGGAGCACCTAAGTGAAACGACGCGTCGCTGCGCTCCTTTTGTCTTCTATCCTCTTCGTCGGATTTGCCGATGCTGGTGGTCCTCGGCGCGTCACAGGCCCTGCCTCGAAGAATCCCGGCCAGCCGTTGATCTGGGATGTTTCCACGCCCATTCGCTTCACGGTCGACGGCGGCCCTCTCAGTGTTGATCCCAGCGGTCACGTCGTCATCAGCAACTCCCAGGGAGTAGCCCGCGTCCAGAGCCTCTTTCAGAACTGGCAGTCAGTTTCCACCGCTTCGATCACCTACTCCTACGCCGGTCCGATTACTGCTCCAGGCCTCCCTCCAGACGGTGACGTGAAAACCATCCAGGATTTCAACGCCGTCCTGGGCACCTGCAACAGCGGTTCTCAAAATCCCGTCATCTTCGATGCCGACGGCTCTCTCCTCCGGGCGTTGGGTCTCAATCCGTTGGTCATCGGTTTTGCTGGAACCTGCAAATTGGACCCGCAGGCGGGCCACATCGTCTCGGCCCTGGTTTTTCTTAATGGCGAGTTTCAGGACGGCATCAACGATCCCAGCACCTCGAATTACGAGCTCACGCCCGACCAGTTCGACGAGGCCATTACCCATGAGCTGGGCCATTTCTCCGGTCTCGATCATTCCCAGATCAACCTCGACCTCTTCCAGAGCGGTATGGTGGGCAACTGCAATGTCGACAAATTGGCAGGCCTCCCACTCATGTTCCCGGTTGCCTTCTGCCAGTCCAGAAAATCAGCTGGGCTTCCCATTCTCGCTCCTGACGATATCGCCTGGATTTCCAAGTTGTATCCAAATTCAGGCTTTTCATCCAATTATGGAATTATCAGCGGGTTTATCTTTTTTTCCGATGGGATCACGCACGTTCAAGGTGTGAATGTCATCGCTCGCCGCGTCGATGATCCCTCCACATTTACGTTCACCGGCAATCCGGGTCAGCCGATTACTGGCAACAACACTGCAGGCAGCCCGTACGGGAGTCGCAACCCCGCGTTGATCGGCTACTACGAAATCCCTGTGACCCCGGGGAACTACACCGTTCAGGTCGAAAACCTTGATGCCGCCTTTACTCATGGCTCCAGCGTGGGCCCGCTCGACCCGCCGGCCATCACCTACGGTGCCTACGAGTTCTGGCATCAATATGAGTCTGCTTTCGACGATCCCTCAAAAAAGGATCCGCTTAGAGTGCAGGCGGGCCAAAAGCTCAGCAACATCAACATCATCCTCAATCAGACGCCTCCTCGGTTTGATCAGTTCGAAGACGGTGAGGTGCAGCTCGAGCAGCCGAAGCCCCCGTTTGTGTTTCCCGCTTCGCTCGAACCCTGGATCCTGGGAAAAGCGTCGTGAATGGCAAATCGCCATCTCTGTTCAGTCTCGTCGCGTTTGCGCTTCTCGCGCTCACAGCTGGCTGTGGCGGTGGCTCGGGTTCCACGCCGGTACTCCCCCCTCCGCCTCCAGCTCCGGAAGTCCTCACCATCACAACGAATTCGACCGTCCAGTGCGTTCAGACGGTTCCCTTTAGTCTCACGTTACAAGTCCAGGGCGCCTCCAGCGCCGTCACCTGGACCATCACTTCCGGCCAGTTGCCGGCAGGACTATCTTTGGATTCTTCTACAGGCGTCGTCTCCGGAACACCCACCGCGGGTTCGGGCGTTACCGTCACCATTCAAGCCGCCGATGCCAAGGCCAGCACTTCCAAACAGTTCAACTTCCTTGTCTTCGCCAAGCTCATCATCAATCCCGTCAATCCTCCGCCCGCACATCTTAATGCGCCCTACTCGCTCTCCATCACCGGCCAGGGTTCCTCGGCCATCGCCAGTTGGACCATTTCTGCCGGACAGTTGCCTCCCGGCTTGTCCTTAAGCGTGAGCCAGTTCAACGTCGCATCCATCTCCGGAACTCCTACCCAACTGGGCACCTACACCTTCACCGTGCGAGCTCAGGATTACACGCTTCCTCAGACGGCTACGATGGTCGTCACCATCGGCGTCGATTCCCATCTCGCGATTACGAAGTCCTCCTTGAAAAACGGTGGCCAGAATCAGGTCTACTCCGACTCCTTCGCAGCGGTCAACGGCACGCCTCCATATCACTGGTCCATTTCCGGCAATTTCCCCGCAGGCCTTTCTCTCGCTCCGTCTTCCGGGCAGGTCACCGGCACACCCAGCGACTTTGGCGGTTTTGTCTATTCCGTCTCTGTGAGCGACTCCAGTTCCACCGTTCAAAGCGATTCCGGTCAGGGCATCCTCAATATTGCCCGGCAGTTGCAAATCATCGGTACCTTTCCTCCCGCCTACATTAGTTTGCCATACACCCAATCCCTCATCGCCACTGGAGGCAATTATCCCTATACATGGAGCCTGGCTTCCGGTGCTCTACCTCCCGGCCTGTTCCTCCAATCCCAGGGCTTAGTTTTCGGCACACCGACCCAACTCGGCTCGTACGCCTTTGTCCTCCAAGTCACTGATTCCGGCTCTCCCCCCTATGTGGTCACGACTTCCGTCACCCTGAAAGTCACTCCTCAGCCGCTCAGCATCCTGGGCGGGCCGCTCTCTCCCGCGCCCGTGAATGTGCGCTATCACTCGCAGATCCCCGCGTCCGGGGGAACACCACCCTATTCTTGGAGCATCTCTTCTGGCCAGTTGCCCCCGGGGCTCGCTCTCGATCCGGTCACAGGCAACATCGACGGCACTCCCACGCAGGTCGGCACCTTCAACTTTGTCGCCAAGGGCACTGATTCCGGCAACCCGCCACAAACTGCCAACGCGAACGATTTCATCCAGATTCGGCCCGGTCTGGGTCGCAATGATTCCGTCGCCACCGCCACACCCCTCGGCAACAGTGCCAATCTCCAGATCCCCATACCTCTTTCGATAAGTCCTTATATCGATCCCATCGACGCCGCCACGCCGAATCCCGACACGGACTTTTACAGACTTGTCGCTAATGGCGGCAGTCTGGTTCACGTCGAAACTTTCGCTCAGCGCTCGTGGGGCGCAGATACGCTCGACAGTGTACTGGAAATCTTGGATGCAAGCGGGCAGCGTCTCCAGACTTGTACTCAGCCTTCGTACACATCTGCGTGTCTCAACGACGATCTCAACTTGGCCACGCTCGACTCTGCACTCGATTTGAAAGTTCCCGGCCCTTCAAATACGCAGGCGACCTTCTACGTCCATGTCTTTGACTGGCGCGGCGACGCGCGCCCGGATATGCAGTACTACTTGAATATCAGGGGCGTCATCGAACCGCTCGCTATTTCGCCCTCTACCCTGGGTCTTGGCGCGACTCGCGGCGTCAGCTACCAACAGCAATTCACAGCTCATGGCGGCACGGGCAGTGTCACTTGGTCTATCGACGGCGGGTCCCTGCCGCCCGGCTGGTCATTGAATTCGTCCGGCCTGCTTAGTGGTGTTGCGACCACCGATGGCTCTTATACGTTCACCATCAAGGCCACCGACTCTGCTAACCCACCCCAGACCGCGCGTGCTCAATACACGCTTCAGATCGCGGAACCTGTCGTTATCACGAGTCCCGCGACATGGCCCAACGCCTGTCTCAACCAACCCTATTCCTTCACAATTCAAACCTCAGGCGGAATACGTCCGATTAATTTCAACTTCTTCTCCAGCTCCTGGATTCCCATCAATCTGGATCAAAACACAGGCACTTTCAGTGGTGTCGCCGGAGTTCTCGGCACCTTCACAGGCATAGTTGGCGCCTCGGATTCCGCCCGGCCTCCTTCCGGCCAGAGCCAGACGGTCAGCCTGACCGTAGTGAATTGTCCTTAGTTTTTGGGTATGCATACCCCGCCCCTGTGGCCGCAAAGTGGTACAAGCCCAGGAGGAGTAAGATGTCTGGAGCAGCTAAGATTCTTACGGCTTTGCTGTTTGCTCTCCCACTCACAATTCTCCTGAGTTGTGCAGACGGCTCTCTTCCTCCAAGTGCTCCCCGGTCCCTACTCCTTCCGATCCGTGGTTTGGAACCGCTGGGAACGTTCTTATTTCCGACCGGGGCCGAGACAGTGACGGAATCCTTGACCAAATCTAGATAGGTTTCAACTCCGCAAGCAACTGGCAAGACTTCTTGGCGCTTCACCAACAACATCCCAATGCGGGCTTGATTGGAGGGGTCGTAGTGGTCGAACCCAGGAACCCACTGGGGCTCTACTTCGATCCCAATACTGTCAAGGCAGCTGAGATCACGGTAGACGTGATCCAGACGAGCCTGGACGCCATCAAGAAAAACCCAGCTCATTTTGCAAACGCGGACTGGTTCGTGGTAGCAGTCACTGAGCAGGATTCCCGGTTAAAATGATTTCCTTTCTGCTCTCTGCGACCACACGTCGCTGTTGAATTCCTTGACGACCGCGCAGAATCATGTTTCAAGCTTTTCGGAACTTGAATCAACTGTTTAATCTGTCTCGAATCTCAACTCGCTCCGCCTGAATCATCAATGGCTCGTGCAAAGTCTTGTCCCGACCCTATCGTGGGGCTTTAGGGCCAAGCCAAACAACGCAAAGTACGGACGTTAAGCTAGGGTAGTCTTCGGCGATGAAATTATGACCCAGGAACAGAAAACTGAAACCAAACCGGCAGCCGCACCGAAGAAGGTTATCCTCCGGGTCTGCGTCACCTGCAACAACATGTTTCGCGTCACCCCCGAGAACTACGAGTCTAAGCTGTGCCCCAACTGCCATAAGGCCTAGCCTCCAGCACCTCGCCTTTAGGGCGGCAGGCAGACGGGGGCCGTGCCGGGCTGAAGCCCGGCGCTACAAAAACAATGTAGCGCTGCCCTTCAGGGCAGCATTGCGCCAGCACAAAAGTTGCCAGCTGACCGATGCCAAGCTTGCCGATTTGCTTTCGGCGGGCTTTCTACCATTTCCAAAGACCCTTAGGAGCTTACCAGTTGTTTCCGGGCGTCATTGCGTGTTTTGCGCATTTTCTTTGTCTCACCGCAGACCTGGAATCAGTTTCCCGTTGACATGCTATTACCGCCGAGGCAACATGAAGTGCAAAGCCTGCCAAGAGCTTTGCAGAAACGACCGACTCTCAGATGGTGAAGCTCTCTGCTTCGTCTACGCCCGCCACGCTCTGTCTTAGGTCCGCCCGCGCAACTCCTTTGGAATACGCAGTTACCAAAAATGCGTCCGCAAGCCCTTTGGAATGCGCAGTTCCAAAATCATTGGACTTAAAGTCCATCCAAATTCAGGCTCGAAACCGTCAAAAAGCCAGCAAAAAGGCGGGGATTTGAAGTCCCCGCCTCTTCGGTTTGCATCGGAATTTGTATCGTACTGGAGCAGACTTGCATCGAAAATTAGACTTTTGATTTAAGCAGCCGGGGAGCATTCACGGTGATTACTTGGGCGGCCGCTTGGACGCGCCCCATCGCGTTGTGCAGGTCGCCAGTGCTCACGATCATGTAACGGTCAAACACGTGGCGCGTCTTGTGGCCGGAGATGCGCATTGCAATCTTCTCGGGGACGCCGGCTGCAATCAAATTCCGCACGGCACTGCGGCGCAAGTCGTGAATCAGAAGCCCGTCGAACTTCTCATTGCCCGTCTTCAGGAAGGCCGCTTGCACAGCGGCATTCCAGTGGTTCCGGAAGTTCTTTGCAAAGAATACAAGCCCCGAGCGGGACTCAATCGGAATCGCTCGCAAGTGATCTACCAGCTCCGCAGGTAACGGCAGGATGCGCGCCTCGGCATTCTTTGCTTGCTCCGCTTCGAGTCGAATCTGGTGCCGGTTCAAATCGACTTGGTTCCAAGTGATCTGCGTTGCTTCACCAACTCGAACGCCGCAAAAGTACAGGAATATCACTAGCGGATGAAAGCGAATCGGCAGAGCGTCGAGCAACGCGCGAAACTCGTCATGGTCAAGGAAGCCCTGGCGCGGCGCGTTCTCTTTCTGCATCGGGAAGTACGGTATGTTCTGAATCTTCCCGTGCTCTTTCGCGAGGTAGAACATGCGGCGCAACAATGCAAGGGCGCGGTTGACGGTGGGCCGCTCTGCGCCCTCGGCAAGTCGTTGCTGTACGAACTCCTGAATCGTGTCGGTATCAATCCGGCTGACCAGCATCCCCGTAAAGAAGCTGTCGAGATGCTTCAGCCCGCCGATGCTGACATCGCCGTTCTTTTGGTGACGTAGGGATTTGTTCTGCTTGTTGCTGTACTCTAGGAGTAGCGAAGCGCGGACATCTTCGTAGCGAAGTTTCTTGTCGAGTTGCGCGCGGCCGTCTTCAGCTTCGCCCAACCGCTTGCGTAGCAACGATTCCGCTGCGGCGCGACTCTCCGTCTTGCTCGATTCCCGCCGCTGCTTGCCATCGACATAGAACAGGATGTACCAGAAGCGAGAGCCCGGTAGTTTCACCACGCTGCCCGTTCCGCGTGCTCGCTTCGTTTCGGTGCTCATTGTTGCGCCCCTTGCATTAGAAATTGTATTCACGATCTAACGAAGTGAAGGTGCCAGAAAGTGCTTGGGGCTGTCG
The DNA here is from genome assembly GCA_003224235.1 of Acidobacteriota bacterium. Taxonomy (GTDB): domain Bacteria; phylum Acidobacteriota; class Terriglobia; order Acidiferrales; family UBA7541; genus QHYU01. The sequence goes on along the minus strand of QHYU01000178.1, from coordinate 4,744 downwards.
ATGGACAGGAAGTACCGCCGAGTTAGTACTTAAGTACCACCAAACGGAACCGCTTGGCGCGCCGCGCCTAACTTTGGCGATTCGCGCTTGACAAGTTTAGGCGATATTTGGTAATATATTTGCAGACGAAGTTGGTTGGCCACCGGACATCCCGATGAGCGGGATGCCCTCTCCGGCGTGGGCAGGGGCTGGTACCCTAGTGATCGCCCGAATCACGTAAAGCCCTACCCTTCGGTGGGCGGCAGCGGGAATCTCCTGTAAGTAGGAGTGTTCCCGTGGCTCAAAAATCCAGTAGCAGTACACCTGTTTCAATCCCGCAAGTTCAACCCAGATTGTTGGATGTCCGCGAAGCGGCGCGTTACTTGTCCGTCGCCGTTTGGTGCGTCCGCCAGTTGACTTGGACGAAGCAGCTAACCCCGGTCAAGATAGGTGGGAGCCGCCGTCTATTGTATGACCGCAGCGACTTAGATGCCTTCGTCGAGCGGCAGAAGAAAGAGGCGGCCTAAGAGGGCTGGCGCACGCCAAAAAGTAACTACATCTTCGGTCACAATAGAACTTCTTGCTACTTCGTCTCGCCGGACACGGTGCGCCAATATTGGCAGCGTGTCCCGAACCTGGAACCGACACGCCTGGACTCGCTGCGGCAAACGTCTCGCCAAGCGCGACGCTGACGTGCGGTGGGCGTTGGGGGATTGGATTCTCGCAGGCGAGCCACATCTGCCGGATGTTTACGCCATCGCCGAGAAGATCACCGGATTGACTCGCAGCC
>QHYU01000178.1:0-3869 GCA_003224235.1 Acidobacteriota bacterium | reverse complement strand
AGTCACGATTCGCGGAGACGGAACGTAGGAGACAAGCAATGACCAACCCGCAGTTCAAAGTAGGCGATACCGTTAGGCTTCTGCGCAACGTGAGACCGATCTACCAAGAACCTGTCACGCGCGGGAGTCAGGGAACCGTGATTTCCGTTGCTGACGAGAGCCAATATAACCGCACCCACTACAAGGTGCGATTCGGCAGCCGGGAAATCTCAGTTCTGCCGGAAGATATGGAGCCGGTAGCTGAGGTGAAGCAATGAGCCAAAGCAAGCAACAAGTCATAGCAGACTTTACCAAGCTGCTCGAAGAGTTTGAGCGCGGGCGGCTGTGGGGCTCCATCGAAGCGAACTTCAGCGCGGGTGCGTTGAACTACATCCGCAAGATCACAACCCATCGCTACCGGACAAACGGAGAACAAAATGAGCAAAAAGAGTACCGCTAACTACGGCACCGAACAGGTAGAAGTACCAAAGAAGACAACGGCGAAGGGTAGCCTCGATTGGCCTACCGGATGGAAGCCACTTACCCCCGGCACCTACTCCAAGCTAGTCGCATGGCGGCGCGACCGCAGCCGTCAGCAGGGGACGATCAACTACACTCCGAAGCTTGAGACGTTTCTCCGCTTCGATGTCCGCGAGAAGGCGGGTGCGTCGCATCCACTTATCGGATTCCCTTACAAACTACACGGCCGGCTTGAGAACCTGAAGGTGCTAGAGATTACCGCTGCGCCCGTGATTGCGGACGGTAGGACGGTGGACTACAAGGCACTCACCGCCGTCAACGAGAAAACCGGCAAGACAGAAGTGATCCGCAAGATGTGGCAAGACGATGCCACGCCGAAGAACCCCGGCGTGCTTTTTGGCTTTGACCTGCTGCTTCCCGATGATCCTGCCGCGCGCAAGTTTTCGGTGAAGGATTCCCCGGAGAAGTACTACATCGAAAACCCCGACGCCGGTGCCGTACTCTTCCCCGACATCGTGATCTGCGAGGGCGAGTTTGACGCCATGTGCTTGCACGAGTGCGGGCGCGTTGCCTTGTCAATTCTCAACGCTGGCGCGTCGAAAGAGATACACCCGGCAATCATAGAGATGCTACGTCAAACGAACGTCTACCTGCTGACGGATAGTGATAAGAGCGGCGACAAGTGCGCCAAGCGGTTGCTACCAGCGCTGCCCCCGCAAACTGTCCGCGCACGTCTCGAAGGTGCGAAGGACGCCTGCGAGTTGTACGCCAAAGTGGGCCACAAGGAAGCCGTGCGCGTTCTCGATGGCCTACTGCGTCTACCGCCGGCGCCAGCACCCGCTGAGCTGGCGAGTATGAAAGCTGAGGACATGCCCGAAGATGTTCTCGATGGATGGCTTGGGGAAGTGTGCAGAAAACGAATGGCATCCTTCCCGATTGCCTTGGCGTGGCCGGCCTTAGTAACGGTCGCCGGCACGCTCGTAACAGAGTGCAAGGGCATCCGAACGAACCTCTACCTCAGCCACGTTGGTCCGGTAGGATGCGGGAAGACACAATCGGCAGAGTGGGCGCTTAAGCTACTCGGGTTTGATCCCAAGAAGAAAGACGGCACGCTCGTAACAGACAAACTCGGCAGCGCGGAGGGCTTGGCAAGGCAGATAGGCGACGTAGGGTCGGAGCCTAGGCTATGGTTTCCCGGTGAGCTGGCGCACACGCTGGGCAAGGCGATGATTGAGAACGCCAGCTTCCCGACGATCCTTTGTGACGCCTTCTACCAGAACGACAACTCCATTCGGATTGAGAAGCAGAAAGAGATACCGTTCGTTTGCCGGCTTTCAATCATGGGCGGGATCGTCCGCGATAGATTCAGCACCGTATTCGGCGCGGAGAGTCTTGGCGGCGTGTATGATCGCTTCACGTTCGCGCTCTGCCCGGATGGCTTTATGTGGGAGTACCGGGATTTTGAAGGTGCCGCCGAGGTACTGCCCGATCTGAAACCGATTGAGATTGATCCCGAAGTGTGGAAGGAAAAGCAGCGCTGGTATGACGCCGAGGGCATCGGGATGCGCGCCGGCGAGCAAGCTATCCGCGTAGCCGCAATCTGCGCCGCGTTCGACGGCAAGAGCACCCTGCGGTTGGAAGACTTGGCACCCGCACTGGTATTCGCGCGCTACCAGCAACGCGCTCGCATGTTCCTGCAACCGAATGCCGGCGAGACGAACGAAGGGAGGATCACCGAAGATTTTCTCAGCTACCTGAAGCGGCACGCGCCGGCCGGGCAGTGGATCAATCGCCGGGATATGTACCGAGCAACGAACGTCTACAAAATCGGGGTTTCAATAGCCGACCGCGTGCTGAAGGCGTTGGAGTTTAACAGGGAGATTGAGTCGCGAGACATGGGGAACAGGGAGAAGCAGCTTCGCCTTGTTCACTGACAACCCGCTGACATTTTGCCCATTTCAAGTTGTCAGTAAAGATGTCAGTCTCTCCCACCCTCAGTATCTATATATAATAAAATAGAGAGTTTAAGTTGTCGTTGTCAGTAAGCTGTCAGTTACTGACAACTTTTCTGATAGGGTGCGGGGGGACTCAGTTACTGACAACTTGACTGACAACCTGAGTGACAACTTGGAACGAACGCCGGCAAGTACTCCCCACTACTCCCCAAGTCGTGTGCAAAATTAACGAACGCCGGCAACCCCCGGCAGGAGAACAGCAATGATTGATCTAACCTGCGAAGTGTGCCGGGCACCGATCCAAGACCCGACCGCCAGCATCGTTTTGTTCTACACACGCCGCAGCAAGAAGCACCTACCGGATGATCCGCGCGTGGTTCACAAGACCGCTTGTGACAATCTCCCGTGCGAATCGGGCTATACCTGGCGCAGCATGGAGATTGCCGAGTTTCAAGAGTTGCAGGGCGCCCAGGATGCCGTGGGCCTTGCAAACGCTTCCGGTTCGAGATACCCTCAATATCGGTGATGGAGTTCGCCATTAACTGCCCAGAGGGCTGATAACTCCTACGAAATCTGTCCGGAGAGACTCCATCGTGGCTTACCTATGGATTGCCATGGGCGCGGTTGTTGGTGCCGGCGCCCGTTATTTCGTCAGCGGTTACATTGCCAAGGCCAGTCCTCCTAGCTTTCCCTACGGCACGCTCGTAATCAACATCACAGGCAGCCTGTTGCTTGGGTTCTTTCTGGTTTGGACTAGCGAGCGTGTGCTAGTCGATCCCCGTTGGCGGTTGCTAATCGCCATAGGCTTCTGCGGTTCCTACACAACGTTTTCCAGCTATGCGTTTGAGACGTTCGCATTAGTCGAGCAAGGCCAGTGGCTTCTGGTGGGATTGAACGTCATCGCCAGCAACTTTCTTTGTCTTGTCTCCGTGCTGGCAGGTGCAGCGCTGGCACGGTGGTTGTAGAATGGGAGTCCTCATGGCCGTACAGGTAACAATGTACCTCACAGAAGGTGATTCGTGGCATCACCGTCCCTTGCACTTGGAAATTCTCAAGTACTTGCGCGAAGAGAGTGTAGCGGGAGCAGTGGTGTTTCATTCCGTTGCTGGATTCCTTGGCCGAAGTCGTCACCTTCGTTGATACTGATGAGCACGTAGATCGCGTTCTGCCGAAGCTGCGTGAGATGGCCACCCATCGTCTAATCGTGCGCGAAAAAGTAGTAATCGAACAGGGTAGCTTGGATTGAGCAACGATGTCATAAATGGGCATTGCGGAAAAACTGCATCCCGCAGGTCACGTCTACACCGATACTTGTCATGCCGCCTGGTAGCATTCCCGCGCGCCTGCGCTTTCGACAGAAGGTGAATATGCGAGACAAGCAAACAGTTGTAGACTTTTTCGACGCGCAACCCCGCGACGAAAAGATTTTCATTCTCGCGGAACTGTCCCACCAAC
>QHYU01000177.1 GCA_003224235.1 Acidobacteriota bacterium | reverse complement strand
TTCGGGCAGCATCGGCACATACGGAGCGCGGCGGCGGAGGTTGCCGCTCACGGCAAGCGCGCCGAGAGTGCTCCCGTGGTAGCTCTGCCAGCGGGAGACGATGCGGGTGCGCGCCGGTTCGCCGCGCTCGACGAAATATTGCCGCGCGAGCTTGATCGCCGTCTCGGTGGCTTCCGAGCCGCCCGAAGTGAAGTAGACGCGCCCGCCAGCCCGAAACGTCCGCGGGGCAAGCCCAAGCAGGCGGCCAGCCAGGCGCTCCGCGACGCCGGTGTGGAACTGGGAAGTGTGCGCGAAGGCGAGCTGCTCTGCCTGCTCGGCCATGGCGCGGCCGATCGCGGCGACGCCGTGGCCGATGCTCACCACGGCGGCTCCGCCCGCCGCATCCAGATATTTTTTGCCGTCGGCGGTGAAGATGTAGCACCCCTGACCGCGAACAGCTTGGGGATAGACCTTGCGAAAGCTGCGCGGAAAAAGCGCTTGGCTCACGACGCAGCCGCCCTTTGCCCGAATTCTTCGCGCAGCACGCGCAGCTCTTCATCGCTGGGCGGTTCGGTTTGGGTCAACTGTGAGGCTGCGCGAAGAAGCCAGCCGGTGTTTTCCTGCACTTGATCGAGCGTGGCGCCGGGGTGCAGCGACTCTAGAACCATTTCGCCTTGATCGGGCGAAAACTTCAGCACGCCGAGATCGGTGATAACCGCTTGCGGGCCGCCGCCAGGAAGGCCCAGACGCTGGCGAGCGTCGGCGCCGCCCAAATAGCCGGGACTGGTGACAAAATCGAGGCGCTCGGTGAAGCTGCGGCGCTTGTGCGGCATGACGATCAAGGTTCGACGCGCCAGCGCGGCAATCTCACAGGCGCCACCGGAGCCGGGCAGCCGGGTCGTCGGCTTGTGGTAGTCGCCGATCACCGTGGTGTTCAGGTTGCCATAGCGGTCGATCTGCGCGCCTCCGAGGAAACCGACGTCGATCAAGCCGCGCTGCAAGTAATACTGGAAGACTTCGGGCATCGAGCAGACGCCCAGAGCTCCGGTCACCAGTGCCGGGTCGCCGATCGACGTCGGCAGGCGCTCGGGCTGCGAGCCGATGGCGCCCGATTCATAAATCAGCACCAAGTTGGGGCACCGAGTGCGCCGCGCCAAGTTGACGGCCACGTTGGGAATGCCAATACCCACGAAGACGACTTCGGCATCGCGCAGCATGCGCGCTGCGCTGGTGACCATGATCTCGTAGGTGCTGAAGTTGCGGCTCATGGCTGAAGCAAGTCTTCAGTTGTCAGTTTTCAGTCCCTGGCGCGCAGTGCTCGCTCAAGGGGTCGCTCCATCAAAACGCATTCTGGTGCTGTGGGGCGACAACTGACGACCGAAAACTGAGAACTTCTCTTCCTCAGTAGCCATAATTTACCGGCGCGCAAAGCATCTGCCGCGCGCGCAGACCCTCGACAGTCTCCGGCATCTTCTCCCGATAGGTGCGTCGGTCGGCGAGACCGTACACCCATTCGTCGAGATAGCGCGCCAGGCTCTGCGCGTCCCGCGAAATCTCTTCCCAGCGGGCGTAGAAATCGTTGTCACGATCGTAGTAACCCTGCACATAGGAGGGATGCGCGCCGAAAGGTTCCTCCACCACCGCATCCACACGGAAACCTGGGATCAGGGTGCGATTCGGATCGCGGCGGATCACCTCCGGAGCGACGACCTCTTCGACAACCACCACGACGCGTCGCGCCGCAAAGGCAGCCTCCTTGTGCACCCCCACCAGTCCCCAGACCTGCGTGTTCCCTTCGGCATCGGCGCGCTGCGCGTGGAGAATGGCCACGTCCGGCGTAAGCGCCGGCACGGACCACAATTCTTCGCCCGTGTGCGGGCAAGTGACCCGGCAGATACGCGGGTTGACGCGGGGAAGGTCCGAGCCGGCAAAATTTCGCGTCGGAAGAAACGGCACGCCGGCGGCGCCGGCCTGCAGGCGCAGTGTTAAGCCAAAATGCGAATACTCTTCGAGCTCGAGCGGCCGGGGAAAGCCATGCTCAACCGCTCTTCGGAACGCGTGGAGCGAGCCCACGCCGGGATTGCCTGCCCAACTGAACACCAGCTTTCGGGCGCAACCCGCGGCGATCATCTGGTCGAAGATCAGGTCGGGAGTCAGGCGGACCAGGGTGAGCTCGCGCCGACGCTGGCGAATTAGCTCATGGCCGGCGGCGAAAGGGATCAGGTGCGTGAAGCCTTCCATAGCAACGATGTCGCCGTCGTGGACCAGACGGTTCATCGCGTCCTGCATCGTGGCGAGCTTCAACACCGCCGCGCTTCCTCCAGAGCCGGGGGGATTCTAACAAAGTTTCGTCTCGCGAACCGCGGCGGTGAAGTGTGTTAAGCTGGCGCGCCCTGCGGGAATCTTTTTGACGCGTGTTGCGCGTTCAGGCGGAGGATGTGGATGCAGAAACCCCGAAGCAAGTTCTATCTCGGAGTCGCGACACTGGCGGCCGTCCTTATCAGCGCCGCCGCAACGCTGGCGCAGAACACCAAAGCGCCGATCAAAATCGAGGTCGATCTCCGAGAGGCGCCACGCCGGATCTTTCACGCAAGGCTCGATATTCCCACTGCTGCGGGCCCGCTCACGCTGGTTTACCCGCAGTGGATTCCTGGCGAGCATGGGCCGACAGGACCCATCGCGGACCTTGCGGGGCTAAAGTTCACAGCGGCAGGAAAGCCATTGCCCTGGCGCCGCGACGATGTGGACATGTACGCGTTCCACTGCCAAGTGCCCGCGGGTGCCAGCTCGCTGGAAGTCACCCTGGATTACCTTTCGCCGGTCAGCACCGGAAGCTTTTCCGCGAGCCCGGCGGCGACCGCGCAGTTGGCCGTACTCAACTGGAATTTGGTGGTGCTTTATCCGCAAGGCAGCAAGACCGACGAGTTGACCTACTCCGCGAGCCTCCGCCTCCCGACAGGTTGGAAATTCGGCACCGCGCTCGAAGCGGCCAAGGAATCGGCCGATGAGATTGCGTTTCGACCCGTGTCGCTGACCACCCTGGTGGATTCACCTGTAATCGCCGGAGCCTATTTCCGCGCGATTCCGCTCAGTTCGAGCGAGGCGCCCTTGCACCTGCTCGATCTCGCCGGCGACAGCGCCGCGGCGGTGGCCATCAGCCCCGAACTCGTGGCACACTTCAAGCAGCTGGTGGCAGAAGCCGGGGCGCTCTTCGGCGCGCGCCACTACCGCCATTACGATTTTCTGCTTTCCTTGAGCGATTACGTTCAGCCGTTCGGCCTGGAGCACCACCAGTCGAGCGACAACCGCTCGCCCGAACGCGCGCTGCTCGACCCGGATCGCTACGCTCTTTTCGCGGGACTCCTTCCGCACGAGTTTGTCCATTCCTGGAACGGAAAGTTTCGCCGCCCTGCCGGCCTGGCTACACCCGATTATCAGCAGCCCATGCGCGGCGATCTGCTCTGGGTCTATGAAGGGCTGACGCAGTATCTGGGTTACCTGCTCACTGCCCGCAGCGGCCTGCGTACACCCGATGCGCAACGCGAATATCTTGCCTGGGTGGGCGCTTACCTGGACCACTGGCCCGGGCGCACCTGGCGGCCGCTGGAGGACACAGCTGTCGCCGCGCAAATTCTCTACGGGACGCGTGGGGAGGCTTGGACTTCTTGGCGGCGCAGTACCGACTTCTACGATGAAAGCCTGTTGATTTGGCTCGAAGCCGATACGATTATCCGGCGCGAAAGCCAGGGCCGGCGTTCACTGGATGATTTCTGCCGGCGCTTCCACGGCGGGCAGAGCGGCGCACCGGCCGTCGTGCCGTACATTTTCGACGACGTTGTGGCGGCCATGAATGAGGTGGCGGCGTATGATTGGCGCGGCTTTTTCACCGCGCGGCTCAACTCCACCAGCCCGCACGCGCCGCTGGGCGGGCTTGAAGGCAGCGGCTGGCGGCTGGTCTATACCGACACCCTGAACGAGCACCTCCGCTCCATGGAAAGGGTTTCGAAGCTAACCGACGTGCGATTCTCCATCGGGGTGATCGTCAAGAATGAAAAGGATGACAAAGACGATGGCGCCATCCTGGATGTAATCCCGGGGACGCCGGCAGCGCTGGCCGGCATTGGGGCGGGAATGAAGCTGCTGGCCATCAATGGGAGGAAGTGGTCGCCCGATGTGCTGCGCGATGCGCTGCGCGCAGCAAAAGGTTCCTCCGGGCCCATCGAGTTGCGTGTCGAAAATGCCGAGCATTACCAAACCTACCGGCTCGACTACCACGACGGCGAACGTTACCCGCACCTGGTGCGCGACGCGGCGCGAACAGATCTGCTTGACCAGATCCTTCGGCCTAGGGCATCGTCCAGCAGCAGTGCGGGCGGACCGGCGAACCGCGCCAGCGGGAAATCAGAGTGACGCCTCAACGGTCCACAGCCGCTCGAGTTTCACCGCGAGGAGGCACAGGGATGTTTGCTCGAGCCTGCCATCCGCATTCGGCCATTCGCGCTCTCGGCAGGATGCTTCGCTGGGAGTTGCCGGCTGCGATTCTCGCAGCCGTTCTCATGGTCGCGTCGGCCTGGAGCCAGCGTGTCCAGCCAAAGGCTCCGCCAAAGACGCGCATGGATAACGTCACAGAAGTATTGCATGGCGTCGAGCTGGTAGACCCGTACCGTTGGCTCGAAGACCAGCAGTCTCCGGAAACGCGCGCGTGGATCGACGCACAGAACGCCTACACTGATGCGCTGCTGGGAAGGCTGTCCGGGCGCGAAGACCTGAAGCGGCGACTCACCGCGCTGCTGGAGGTCGACTCCATCGAACTCCCGACCGAGCGCAATGGCCGCTACTTTTTCCGCAAGCGCCTGGCCGGCCAGGACCAGTTCGTGCTCTATCTGCGCAAGGGCTTGCACGGCAGCGACGCGGTGCTGATCGATCCGCATCCCATGAGCCCTGACCACACAACCAGTGTCGATTTCGCTTCCATCTCGGAAGACGGCGCGCTGCTGGTTTACCGCATCCGCCAAGGGGGCGAGGACGAAATCACGCTGCAACTCTTCGACGTGGATGCGCGCAAGGATATGCCCGACCGGCTGCCGAAAGCGCGCTACTCCAGCATTTCCCTCAAGCCCGATAGGAGCGGTATCTACTACTCGCGGCTGGCCGCCGAAGGCCCGCGCGTCTATTTTCACAAAGTAGGAAGCGACTCCGCAGGCGACATGGAAATCTTCGGCAAGGGCTACGGCCCGGAAAAGATAATCGTGAGTTCGCTCTCCGATGACGGTCGCTACCTGGTCATCCACGTGCTCTATGGCTCGGCGGCGGATCGCACCGAAGTGTACCTTCAGGATGTGGCCAAGCAAGGACCCATGGTGCCCATCGTCAACGACATTCCTTCCCGCTTCATCGCGGCCGTTGCAGGCGACACCTTGTTCCTGCACACGAATTGGAAAGCGGCGAAGGGGCGCATCCTCTCGGCTAGTGTCCAGGATCTCGAGCGCGAGCACTGGCGCGAAGTGGTGCCGCAAGGTGATGCGGTCATCGAAGAGATGGCACCCGTGGGAGAGAGACTTGCTGTCCTGCTCTCCCTGAATGCCGCCTCACGAGTGAAATTATATGAATCGGGCGGCAAGCTTATCAGCGAGCTCGCGCTGCCGGATATCGGCTCCGTCTCGAGCTTCCAGGGACGCTGGATGGGCAAGGAAGCTTTCTTCTCCTTCGAATCGTTCCACATCCCGGAGACGATCTACCGTTACGACATCGCGAAGAATACGCAGGAGGTGTGGGCCCGGCGCGAGGTGCCTATCGAGAGCGGGAAATACGAGGTCAAGCAGGTCTGGTACGCCTCGAAGGACGGCACCAAGATTCCCATGTTTCTGGTGTACCCCAAAGGGATCAAGCTCGACGGATCAAACCCGACCTTGCTGACCGGCTACGGCGGGTTCAACGTGAGCGAGACACCGTCCTTTACCACGCGCGCGGCCGCCTGGATCTCCAGCGGCGGGGTCTTTGCCTACGCCAATCTGCGCGGCGGTGGCGAGTTCGGCGAAGAGTGGCACCGCGCGGGCATGCTCGGCAAGAAGCAAAACGTCTTCGACGATTTCATCGCCGCGGCCGAGTGGCTGATCCAAAACAACTACACGCGGCCCGCGCGCCTGGCCATTCGCGGCAACAGCAATGGCGGCCTGCTGGTGGGCGCCGCGCTCACCCAGCGGCCTGACCTCTTCGGTGCGGTCGTGTGCGGCTACCCCCTGCTCGACATGGTGCGCTACCACAAGTTCCTGGTGGCCAAGTATTGGGTGCCGGAGTACGGCTCGTCGGACGATCCCGAGCAATTCAAGTCTATTCTGGCGTACTCGCCATACCAGCACGTCACCCCGGGCGCTAAATACCCGCCGGTGCTGCTGGTCTCCGGCAATTCCGATACGCGCGTGGCCCCGCTCCACGCTCGAAAAATGGCTGCGCGGCTGCAGGCCGCGACCTCCTCAGTGCGGCCCGTGCTGTTGCACTACGACACAAAAACCGGCCATTCCGGAGGCATGCCCGTCAGCAAACAAGTGGACGACCTGACCGACGAGCTCGCCTTTCTGCGCTGGCAGCTCGGCGTCTCCCCCGCGCCTCCCGGCAATTAGTAGGCTTCATATGGAAGCAGCATCGAGAAGTGTTCTGGGTGGTCTCATAAAGGTCCCGGCTCTCGCTTGTGTAGGCGTAGGACATGTCGTGCCCACGGCTCCGGCAGGGGACGCCCGCCGCGGCAGCCGCGCCGCTACAGACCGTCACCGCAAGATAGTGGGTCCCGCAAGGCGCGATACAGCCCGCGGGCTTGAAGCTGCGCCTGTAACCTGCCCGTCATTTCCGCGCTTCGGCGCCGACCGCAGCGAGGCCGGGGCGAACTTATTGCCGGGCCAAGCCTTTGACGCGGGTACGCCGCGCCATTGCCACCGAACGCGGCAGTGTTTGCAGCCTGGGCAAGGAATCTCTCAGAGAGATTTCAGCCGCTGCCCGAGTGCCGCTTGGTGAACAACGAAAGAACGACAGGGCTAGTGCGCGCCATCGGCCGCTGGAGCCTGGCGGCGTTGGTGCTGAATGGCATCATCGGCAGCGGGATATTCGGACTGCCGTCGGTGGTGGCCGGACTCGTCGGTCGGGCTAGTCCGCTCGCCTACCTGATCGCCGCGGCAGGCATTGGCGTGATCATGGCTTGCTTCGCAGAAGTGGCCTCGCGGTTCCGCGAAGCAGGCGGGCCCTACCTTTACACGCAGGCAGCCTTTGGCCGCTTTGCAGGCTTGCAGATGGGATGGCTGGCGTGGCTGGTGCGCCTGACCTCGACCGCTGCCAATGCCAACCTGTTCGTCATCTATCTGGCGGAATTCTGGCCACGCGCGAAAAACCCCCTGCCGCGCCTGCTGGTCATCTCACTCTTGATCGGGATTCTTGCCGGGATCAACTATCGCGGGGTGAGCGGCGGCGCCACCGTCAGCAATGCCTTTGCGCTGGCAAAACTCGCCCCGCTCGTTGCCTTCATTCTCGCCGGCTTGTTCTTCATGCTCCTCCGAAAAGGTCATATCGCGTTGCTCGATGCCCCATCTCCGAGTGGCGCATGGCTGGAGGCGCTTCTGGTCCTGGTGTTCGCCTACGGCGGGTTCGAGGCCGCGATGATTCCTCTCGGAGAAGCCCGGAACCCTCGGCGGGACGCGCCATTCGCTCTGTTCGTCGCGCTCGGGACCGTCACCCTGGTCTACACGCTGGTCCAAGTGGTCGTCGTGGGCGTGCTGCCCAGCGCGGCGGCAACCGATCGGCCGCTGGCTGCCGCAGCGAGGGTGTTCTTTGGCAGCGCGGGGGCCGGAGCAATGGCCGCAACAGCGCTGGTATCCGTGTACGGCTATTTCACTGGCGCGATGCTCGCCTCACCACGCCTGACCTTTGCCCTGGCCGAGCGTGGCGATTTCCCAAAATTCTTCGCCGCGGTGCATCCCAAGTTCCGCACACCCCACGTCTCCATCGTTGCGTTCGGCGCGCTGGCTTGGCTGCTCGCGGTGTGGGGAACTTTTCGCTGGAATGTCACGCTCTCGGCCGTGGCGCGCCTCTTCACCTACGCCTTTGTTTGCTCGGCGCTGCCCGTCCTGCGGCGAAAGCAGCCCGGCTCAGCAGTGTTTCGTCTCCCTGCGGGGTCTGTATTTGCGTTGCTGGGGATTGCGTTCTCTGCCGTTCTGGTCACCCGTATGGGCCGCGCTGAGCTCCTCATCATCGCTGCGACCTCCGCCATTGCCCTCGCGAACTGGCTCTGGGTCCGCCGCCGCCCCGCCCCCTCCAAAACGTAGACAAGCGCCTCGCTTTTCGTCAGACGACGACGTTAGTCGCGCCCTAACGCCCCACAGTGCTGTGATGTAGGGCACGGCATTCGGTGCCCTATGGCCAAGGTGAGCCCACGCGCTGAAAGATGATTCTGACTCCTCGAGCCTGATTGCTGGAATCAAGGCGAGTTTCCACACTCGATTAACTGCGACAAACGTGGAAGAAGTCATTGCTCCGTCTGAAGACGCTGAGAGAAAGGCGCTTCTGAACATCTGCCAGCAACCGCTTGCTGGCACAGATTGCATCCAGCCCCAGCACTACATTACCGAACTCCTTGTCAGAGACTACGAGCGGCACGGTAGGAACAGTTGGATGGTGTTCGACATCCGGGCACAGAGGCTTATGGGCAAGAAATCATCAGGAGAGAGGGTGGAAGCTCCTCGGGTCACTAGTTGGGGTTAAAGGTGATGCGCCTAAATCTCGCCATGACCGGCGTTCCAAATCCACGCGAGACACCGACCTGCCTCCACACGATGCCCCGTATGCACGCCACGGCCCAGAGAAACCGTCAGGCTGATGCCGTAGATTCTATCCGCGCTCAGCATTCTCACGCCCTGATAACCCTGTATAACCGCGTGAGAGCCCAAAGGACCGCCCGAGCCTGAAAAACCGACCACCGCATTCCCGAGCTGGCGCTTGCTTTGGAAGCCGTTCAGTTGGAGCCGCCCGCCCCAGAGTTGGAGGAAAATCACGCTGGCTTGCCTGACGAAGGTAGTCCTAACCACTTCCACCGGGGATAGGTGCTCCAGGCTTTGGTCAAAGGTGTACGCCGCACCCGGCAGGATATTGAAACGAGCAGGCGGTTCTTCGAGCGGGTGTATCAGCAAAGAGCCAGTCAGCGGCAAGTGCGTGGGTGTTGCTGCCATCAGCCTCATGATCGACGCGTTGTGTTCTTGCATCGGATACACCTGCGTCGGCCGTGTCTGCGCTATCGCCGGCAGGTAGCTGCCCAGCAGCGCCCCGAAGATCAAGATGAATCCTTTCTGCATCAACACTTCTCTTTGTACGTTCCTCTTCGCAGGGGAAGGCGTCCATGAAGAACCTACACCCAAGCGCGCGAAGAGGCAATCCGGTGAATCTGGCATTTGGGTACTAGGTAGAAGTACGTACCCAGGAGAAGGCGCGGCAGTAGCGGAGACTTGCCTCGAAAGCCAGGCGTAAGGCGAAGGTCGCATGGGCAGAGCGGAATTTAGGCACGCATCTCCTGGTTACACCTTTGAGCCACAACCCCAAATTCAGCGTGCTATGAGCGCGCCGAACAGGTCCGTAACTCGAATGTGCGGGCGCTCTCGGTATCCTGATCGTAGGGGCGTAAGCTATACGCCCATGACCGGGGCCGAGGTAAAACAGCAGCGCTCCATCCTCGCTATACGCGACGGTAGCCCGCCTTCCCGTCAGGGCACGCCCTTTGGGTGGGGCAGCGACCCACCAGCGACCGGGTGGCTGCCTTCAAGGGTCGCGTTGAAAAACGTCCCTATCACTGGATCATGGCATCGATCACCACACCGTTCGCATCCATGATGAGAGTCACGGGGTCCGGTTGATTCAGCAAGGCTTGGCAATTGAGCATCTCATAGGTACCCACAAAGCGTTGCGCCATGAACGTAAAGAGGGAATTTGCTACGTTGGGGAACGGCGACCGAAAGGCACGAAAGAGATGCTGGTCCAGTTGAAGTTTGTCAGTTGCTATCTCGCGGACATGACGGCAATACCTCGTCGTACTGGCGTCCCCAAGGTCATCAACCACGGGTTGGTCGACGCCTCGACGATACGCATTGAGCTTGGCGAGGTCTGGTTTCCCGGTGAATGTCGGGTTGAGGACAAATGGGTCGCCAGCAGGAATCAGCGCATGCGTAGGCAATTGATGCGCCCTTGCCTGCAGTTCATTGAGCGCTAATGCCGGGACCTTGTGGCCCGGATTGGCCAAATCAGGCGCCTCCCATGACTTACAACCCAAGGCCGGAGCCAGAAATACGTTCGTAAGGCGGTTATCGCTGGGGTTACCGAGTACTTTCGCGCCTGGCAACTTTGCCATGTTCTGCGCGGTGTTTTGGGCCAGTAGCCCATTCGGGGTTATCAGGTAGGTTGTGGGTAAATTATCGCTTTGATCTTGGTCGGCAACCGCAAAGCTGCGCACCGACGGACAAGGCTGACCGTCTTTACCGAACCCCAAAGGAGGAACATGCAACAGGCCGTGATGAATTGCCTTGTGAGTTGCTCCAAAGAAAGCAGGCGCATTACAATACGCGAACTGTGCGAGACCCTGCACACACTTGTTATCCTCCAGCTCGTCACCCGCCGCCTGGAGCGTCAGGTTGTTACCGTTGTAGCCGAACCAAAGAGCCACTACCGCGTAGTCGGGGAGCTTCGGGACGACGGGGGCTGCCGCAGGCTTTGAGCCCTTGTCAATGACCAATGGACTGTAAATCGAAATCCGGCCAGTTTCTGGATCGAGTATCGCCGCCTGAACGAATGCCGACTGATTCGTATCAGCTTCATGACACGCACCGTTAGCGGGATCTGTGGCCACCAACTGATAAGGCGTCGCGAGCCCCGCGGCCGTGCGGGGGGCGTTCGGCACAATGAGCGTGCAGTCGGGATTAGGCGCTGGGGTCTGCGCAAGTGTGGCAACCGGGGCGGCGAGCAATGCCAGTCCGATCATGGTCCGTAATGGCCTGGCAGCGAAGGCTATGTTGATTAGGGATGCGTCGAATTTGCCAACAATGGACATCGCGGTCTCCTTTTGGTGGGTGGACATTCCACCCCGAAGCAAAGTTGACTTCAGCGCGCTGGCACAAATGGGCTATTTCGACCTGCTTTTATTCCCCCTTTCCCTCTTTCAAAGAGTCAGTCATCCAGATTCCCAGCCACCCCAGAAGAAAATCCCCACGTGCTTCGAAATCTAGTAGGTCGGGAAGTGGTTTCGATACTGGTCTAGGCGCCAATTTTTGGACAGGGAAGCAGACTGTCCTGGATAACAGCTCCTGATACAAGGAGGGAAGCCTCTCAAGATGGATCTGAAACCGAACCAGGCAGTGTTCTCCTCCTGGCAGGTATAAGTGAACTAATTCAGGGCCGGTGCGTCTAAGGGCAGATAACCGTCGTGGTCCAACAGCAGGTGCAGCTTCACCGCCCCATTGGTCAGGCGAAACTTGGCCCAATCAAACATCGAGGCGCAAAGATCAATCACCGTGGCATCCAAACTCAGCAGAGGGTTCTGGAAACGGAATTTCCGCTTCTTCTTCGTTCCCACTTGACTGGCGGCCAGCGCCCGGCACTGCTCTGCCACCACATCATATTCTCCGTTCTCGCGCTGGGGCGGGAGGGCAGCAGGAACGCGCTGACAAACCGGAAACTTGTGGTCGGCAGGATAGATGCGGGCAACAGGGCCAGTTGTTTTCGGACATCATTGCGAGTCTTGCGCATTTTCTTTTGTCGCAGCGCAGTTTCCCGTTGACGGCTATTCCTGCCGAGGTACCATAAGCTGCAAAGCCCGCCAAGCGCTTTGCAGAATCGACTGACCTTACATCGTGACGCTCTGCTGCCCCACGCCCCCGACGCTCTGTCCCCCGCCAACGCGCGCAACCCCTTTAGAATCCGCAGTTACAAAAAACGTTCCTGCAAACCCCGTGGAATCTGCAGTTACAAAATCATTGGACTTAAAGTCTCCTGAAATCAACACTTGCAGAAAAAGGGGCGGGTCCCCTCTACTGGTGAGATCTTCGACCGCCCGCCTGTTCAGGGTGAAGAACCCTGCCGGAAGCAGTCTTCCACAGGGATTCCTCGCCCAACAAACACCGTCGGGCTTCGGAATGACAAGCGAAGCGGAGCACCACTGCGGCCGTCAGAGAACCGGGAATCCCGTTTGCAAGCGATACAGGACCGCTGTCATTTCGAGTCCGCCAGAGCGGACGAGAAATCTCTCTGAGGGATTCCTCGCCCGACAAACAGCGTCGGGCCTCGGAATGACAACCGAAGCGGAGCACCACTGCGGCTGTCGGAGAACCGGGAATCCCGTTTGCAAGCGATACAGGACCGCTGTCATTTCGAGTCCGCCAGAGCCGGCAGATGCCGGCCTAAAGGCCGGCGCTACATGTGCTCAGAGCGAACACAGCACGGTTGTCATACCTGGCCCGCCGCGGCGGGCGCTAATACCCTTCGCGGTCTGTGCCGGCGACCACTTTTCCGGCGAAGTGGCGATAGAGGAAGACGAAATATGCGGTTACCAGAGCCATGCCGATCGTCCACCACACCAGACCGATCCGCAGGCCATAGTCGCTTGCCTTCGCATTATGGACCGTGAGGGCATACGCCGGATTCCCGCGCGCGGGAAGCACGTAGGGGTAGAGCCCGAAAACTACGCTGGCGAGCATGCCAAGAAGATAGGCGCAGGATGCCAGGAACGCTTTGCCCTCGTTTTTCGCAACGGTCTGCGCAGTGTTCTGCGCAGCGCTTTGTCGCTCCAGGAACCAGCGCACCGCAAGCAGTCCGGCGAGCGCCAACAGTGGGAAGACGTAGCCCCAACGATGCCCAGAGAGGTTGGCAGGAACCTGCGGCTGCACGCGGAAGGTAAACCAGGTGACCAGCACAGTCAGCGCCGCAACGCCCCACCAAACCACGCGCGCGACCCGGCGCGCGCGCTCCTCCACAGCGCCTGCGGTCTTCACCAGCAGCCACAGCGCGCCGTGCTGCGCCAGCGCGAAAAAAGCGGCCAGACCGACCAGTATCGTGTACCAGTCGAGGATGCCCGTTTCTGGACCCAGGCGGAAGTCAGTCCACAACGCCTCGAAGAAGTAGCCGCGCGCGTCCAGCGGCACGCCGCGGACCACGTTGCCCAGTGCGGCGCCGTAAAAAACAGCCAGCAGCAGGCTCGAAAAGCAAAACACTGCGTCCCACAGCGGCGCCCAGACCGGACTCTCCACATGGTTGCGAAACTCGATGGAGATCCCGCGGAACACCAGCAGCCACAGGACGATCATCAGCGGCAAGTAAAATCCGCTGAAGCCCGAAGCATAGAGGGCCGGGAAGGCGAAATAGAGCGTGCCGCCCGCGGCCAGCAGCCATACTTCGTTGCCGTCCCACACCGAGCCGATGGTGCGGAGCACCTGGCGGCGCTCCGCGTCGGACTTGGCAACCACCAGATGAACTATGCCGGCGCCGAGGTCGAAGCCGTCCAGCAGGACGTAAACCGCGATCATCGCCGCGATCAGACAGTACCAGACGGTTTCCATCGCGGTCTCTCCTCAGTCGTGAGCGTCCATCGCAGCGTGCGCCGCGGTGAGCGGCTCGGGCCCGAGCTCAATTTCGCGATACACGAGGAACAGGAAAAGGATGCCGAGCACCATATACAGCCCCATGAAGCCGATGAGCGTGAACCAGGCGTTGCCCGCCGAGACGAGCGGGGAAACGCCGGACTGCGTCCGCAGCAGCCTGTGGATCAGCCAGGGCTGGCGTCCCACCTCGGCGGTGATCCATCCGGCAGTGTTAGCGATGTAGGGCAACGGAAGGCAAAGCATCAGCACCCAGAGCATTGGCCGGAACGCATAGAGCTTTCTCCTCCAGAGCAGCACTGCCGCCGTCAGCATCACCGCGATGAACATCGTTCCGAGCCCAACCATCACGTGATAGCTGTAGTACAAGAGGGGAATCTTGTCCGGCCAATCCTGTTCGGGGAAATGGTCCAGGCCTTGCACTTCCGCCGCCCAGCGACGATAGCTCAGGAAACTCAGCACCCGCGGCACCACCAGCGGGTTGTCCAGCCGCCGCTTCGCTACGTCCGGCTGGCCGAGAATCACCAGCGGCGCGCCTCGCTGTGTTTCAAAAAGCCCTTCCATCGCGGCGAGCGTCACAGGCTGGTGGCGCGCAACCATCTGACCCTGTGCGTCGCCCGTGGGGAAAAGTTGCAGGATCGTGGCTACCGCGCCCACCGTAACTGCCACGCGCAGGAACGTTTGTCCGTAGGGCTCGTACCGGCCGGAGAGAAGATAGAAGGCGCCCACCGCCGCTACGACGAAACACGCAGTGATGACCGCGCCGGTCATGTTGTGGGCGTATTGCCAGAGCGCCCAGGGATTAAGCAGCAGCGCCCAAAAATCTGCAAGCAGAATCTCTCCGCGCGGGCCGAGCGTGTATCCCACCGGATGCTGCATCCACGCGTCAGTGGCGACGATCAGGTAGCCGGAAATCCACGAGCCGAGAAAAACCATGAAGCCGGCGAACCAGTGCCACCGCGGCCCGAGCCGCTTTTCGCCGAACAGGAAGAGTCCCAGAAACGAGGACTCCAGGAAAAACGAGAAGACGCCCTCCATCGCCAGCGTTTGCCCGATCACTCCGCCGGCAGCGCGGGAGAACTCCGCCCAATTGGTGCCGAACTGAAATTCCAGGGGAATGCCCGTCACCACGCCGAGGGCAAAATTGATGCCGAAGATTCTGGCCCAGAATCGCGTCGCGCGGTTGTAATGCTCGTCCTCGGTGCGCAACGCCAGAGTCTTGAAGATAACCAGAAGCAGCGCGAGCCCCATGGTGAGCTGCGGAAAGAGATAGTGAAAAGTAACAGTGAAGGCGAAATGCAGACGGTGGATTGCCAGAGCGTCGTCCAAGGCGGCTCCTTTGTCTTCGGGTGGCGGCTGAACTCAACCCCAGTGACGCGGAAGCTCGGGCGGCGGGTCCTCAGCCGGCGGGGGCCGGCGCGTGTCTCGATGCGCAAGCCATCTTACTGCACCGGCAGGCGAGGTCACAAGGCCGCGTCCACCACGTCCCCCGCGTCCGCGAGGCAGCGGTCGGAATGGCCGGGCGGCGGACAGCACCTTGTGAGATGATGGGTCGGCCAGCGGCGCGAAGCGCCCTCCGAACTATCATGACCAAGAAGCGCACCGGTGATTCGTGGATACCAGCCGATGAATATGGCCGACAGCTGCCGCGCTTCACCGTGAACCTGCTGGTGAGGGACCTGGCGCGATCCCTAGCGTTCTACAAAGAGGTGCTCGGCGCGAAGGAGCGCTATTCCGATCCTGACTTCGCGGCGCTGGAGCTGAACGGGCTTGAGTTCATGCTCCACGCCGACCACACCTACGACCAGCATCCGCTGGCCAGCCGTCTGGCCGCGAGTGGGCCGAGGGGCACCGGGACCGAGCTGCGCTTGCTTGGCGCGGACCCGGACGCGCTCGAAGATCGCGCCAAAGCCCGCGGCGCAGTTGTGATTCAGCCAGCCGCCGATAAGCCGCACGGCTGGCGCGAGGTCATCGTGGTCGACCCGGACGGCTACGTCTGGGCCGTCGGTGTCCCAATCAAGGGAAAAGGATGAATGCCGCGGGCAGTCTCCGGCCTGCGCCGATCCTCATGGCCGGAGCGGACGGATGCAAGAGGGTATTAGTCTTGGTCTGTTTTCTCAGGCTGCTTTTTCTCTTCTTCTTTAGGTTCCTCGAGTGTGGCAAGCAGTTGCTTCCAGTCGAACCAGTCGGGCTTGCCCTGAATCCATTTCTCGAACCAGTTGAACTCCGCAACCATTTTCACCATCTGGTAGCGCGGCTCGGTGAGCCCGTGAGGCATGGCGGGATACACGATGTATTCGACCGGAACGCCAAGTTTTTTCAGTGCCATGTGCAGCTCGTCGCTCTGCGGCTTCGGGACGCGCTGGTCGGCTTCGCCAACGTGGATCAGGGTGGGCGTTTTGGCATTCTTAATATAGCGCAGCGGCGAGACCTCCACATAGTGCTCCCAGTTATTCCACGGCTGGCCCTTGAAGTAGAACTCGCGATTGGCCTGGATGTCGGTCTCCGCATACATCGAAATCCAGTTCATCGCGCCGGCGCCACTCGAAATAGCCTTGAAGCGGTCGGTGTGCGTCAGGGTCCAATTCGACCAGTGGCCGCCCGCGCTCCAGCCCATCATGCCGAGCTTGGCAGGGTCGGCCATGCCGCGCGCGATCAGCGCGTCAACGCCGGTCATGATGTCGTCGAAGCCCTGGCGGAAATAATCGCCGGCAATCTGTACGCGGAATTTTTCGCCGTAGTCCTCCGAGCCGCGGTAATTGGGCTGGAAGACAGCATAGCCGCTGCCGGCAAAGACGTTCACGTAGGTGCCGTGGCCGCCGGAGAAGCCATTCATGTAAGCGCCAGCCGGACCGCCGTGAAGCTGGACAATCAAGGGATAGGGTTTCCCTTTCTCATAGTTCGTGGGATAAGCCAGGATGCCTTCGACCATCTGCCCGTCGGTGCTTTTCCAGTGCACGGTTTCGTACTCGGCGAGCTTCAAGCTTTCTACCTGGGGATTGGCACGCGAGACGCGCACCCAGCGCGAGCGCTGGCTCACCGTCTCCGCCCGGGCAATATAGTAGTCGCTGGGCGCGGCCGGGTCGGTGAACGAGAACACGAACAGCCCGGTTTCGTAATCGAAGCCGGGGCCACCGATGACGCCGCGCTCGTGGGTCAGTTGCGCCAGCTTGCCGTCAGCCAGCGAAACGCCGAAGACGTGCGCATCAACGCCGATGCCCTGGGTGAAATAAAGCGTCTTCGAGTCCGCGCTCCAGGCGGCCGACTGCGCGTTGTGGTCCCAATCGGGCAGCAGCTTGCGCAGCGCGCCGCCGGCAATCGGAGTCACGTACAGCTTCTCGTTGCGGCCGTACGTAAATTCGTCGGGCGCGCTGAAGACCAGCCACTTGCTGTCGGGTGAAAACCGCGGTAGGCCCTCGGGGACCTTGTTGTTGGTGATCCGCCGCGCCTCGCCGGTCGCAAGATTGAGCGCGTAAATCTCCGAGTCCACCTGGTCCAGAGCGTTGGCGTGACGCTCGGAGGAAACGCTGCGAAAAGCAACGTAGGCCGCATCAGGCGAAACGACGAACTGCTCGACGCCATAAGCGTTGCTGGAGGTCCAACGCTTCTCCGATTTGTCCGCCAGCGAGATCGACCACAGGTGAGTGGGCGGGCGTTCCGGGTCCACGACCCGCACGTCGAACTTCTTCTCCTTGCGCTTCTGGTCATCCTTTTCCTCGCGGTCGGGCGTCAGGAAAAAGATGCGCGAGCTATCCGGGCTCCAGGCCCAAATGCCCACCGGTGTCGAGTGCTTGGTGAGCTGCACCGGCGCTTCTTCCCTCTCCAGGCTGGTCAGCCAGATCTGGCGTTCTTCAGTCTTGCCGGCCGAGTAGGCCGCCCATTTGCCATCGCGGCTGAACGCGAAGGCGTCCACGCCGTCTTTCGCATCGCTGGCCTTGCGGGCTTCGCCGCCATCGATCCGCATCAGATAGAGCTGGTTCGGGCCTTCCCGGTCGGAAAGGAAACCAATCGTTCGGCTGTCACGAGCCCACTGCGGCTGCGTTTCGTTCTTCTCCTTGGTGAAGGTCATCTGCCGCGGCGGCACCGAGCCATCGGTCGCGGCCACGAAAACGTCGGTGAAGTTCTTTCCCACCTTCCATTGCGGGATAGAGACGGTATAGACGACGTACTTGCCGTCGGGCGAGATTTTGCCCGCGCCGACGCTGCGCATCTCGATGACGTCGATAAACGTCATCGCCCGCTTCTGCTGCGCCGTGCCGGGTGCAACCGCCGCTATCGCCACCAGCCACGCGCACACCGATACGATCCCGCTCCTGGTATTCGTTTTCACCCTCATTGCCAATTGCCCTCCTGGCTCTACCCTGCTGGCCCGGGGGAGTGTATGCAGGAGTTCGGCGCCGCGCAATGCCATTGGTTTCAAACAAGGCTCTGCGAGCTTGGAAACAGCGGCCGAAAATGTAATCATGCGGGGTCCTTTAGCCCAGCAGCACGTGATTCTTCGGAGAGAAAGAGATGAAACGCGCGAAACGATTGGTTCCGATTTTATGGGCGTTTGCGCTGGCGGCAGCAGCACCCTTCGCATTAGCACAGCCACCAGGCAAGCCTGCGGTCCAGACTGCAGCGAAGCGCGCCATCACCTTTGACGATCTGATCAGCTTGCACCGCATCAGCGAAGTACAAGTCTCGCCGGACGGCAAGTGGGCGGCCTACAGAGTAGCCACTCCGGACCTGCAGGCCAACCGCTTGGCAAGCAACCTTTGGATTGTCTCCACAGCGGGTGGGCCACCGCAGCAACTCACGCGCAGCGGGCGCGATTCGCGACCCCAGTGGTCACCCGACGGCAAGCGGCTCGCGTTCACCTCCACCCGCGACGCCACTGCTCAGGTGTATCTCCTCTCGCTCGAAGGCGGCGAGGCGTCAAAGCTGACCAGTCTTTCCACGGGCGCAGACAACGTGCTCTGGTCTCCCGACGGCAAGACGCTCGCGTTCACCTCCGAAGTTTATCCCGACTGCCGCGACGACGCTTGCAACAGCAAGCGCGACGCCAAGCGCGAAAAAAGCAAAGTCAAGGCGCGGCTCTATGATCACCTTCTCTATCGCCACTGGAATGTCTGGAGCGAGGGCAAGCGGAGCCATCTGTTCGTCATCTCGGTGGAGGGCGGCACGCCGCGCGACCTCACCCCCGGCGCCGACTACGACGTGCCGCCGGTGCAACGCGGCGACGCGGAGGACATTGCCTTCTCGCCGGACAGCAAAGAAATCTGTTTCACCGCTGTCACTGACAAGATGGAAGCCATCAGCACAAACGGCGATCTTTTCCTCGTCCCGGTGTCCGGCGGCGCGGAACCCAAGCGCATCACAACGAATCCCGGCTTTGACGGTCACCCGAGCTACTCCCCTGATGGCCGCACCATCGCCTACCGCGCGCAGTTCCGCGCGGGCTATGAAGCGGACAAATGGCGCCTGATGCTCTATGACCGCCAGACCGGGAAGCATACCAACGTCAACGAAGGCTTCGACTGCAGCGTTGAGGGGATGGTGTGGTCGCCCGACAGCAAGACAATCTATTTCCTCGCGGAAGACCGCGGACACAAGCCGGTGTTTTCGGTGACGGCGACGCCGGGCGCGGAGCCAAGAGTCATCCTGAAGGATACGTTTAATAGCGACCTGACACTGAGCCGGGACGGGCGCACGCTGGTCTTCACTCAATCAAGCCTGGTAACGCCTGCGGAGGCCTTTGCGGCCAATGCCGACGGCTCGGGCGTGCGGCAACTGACGCGGCACAATGCAGAAAAGCTAGCCGCGCTGGATCTAAACCCCGCCGAGCATTTCTGGTTCGACGGCGCTGAAGGCACTCGCGTGCACGCCATGCTAGTGCGTCCGCCCGGATTTGATCCTGCCAGGAAATACCCGCTCGTTCTGATCGCGCATGGCGGCCCGCAGACGCAGTGGAGCGACACCTGGGGCTATCGCTGGAACCCAGAAATGTTTGCCGCGCCCGGCTACGCCGTACTGCTGATCAATCGCCGCGGCTCGACCGGCTTTGGACAGAAATTCACTGACGAGATCAATGTGGACTACGGCGGAAAACCCTTCGTGGACTTGATGAAGGGCGTGGACTATGTCTTGGCGAAATACCCCTTTGTGGACGGCGCGCGGATGGCGGCAGCCGGGGCTTCCTACGGCGGGTACATGATGAACTGGTTCGAATCACAGACCAAAGGCCGCTTCAAGGCCATCGTGACCCACGCCAGCCTTTACAACCTGGAGAGCATGTACGGCGCCACCGAGGAGCTTTGGTTTCCGGAATGGGAGATGCAGGGCACGCCCTGGACCAACCGCGCTGCGTATGAGAAGTGGTCGCCTAGTCGCTATGCCGGCGAGTTTGGCAAGTACAAGACCCCGACGCTGGTGACGCATGGAGAGCTTGACTTCCGCGTGCCCTACACCGAGGGCCTGCAAATGTTCACCGCACTGCAGCGGCAAGGCGTGCCATCGAAGCTGCTGATCTTCCCGGATGAGGGTCACTGGATCCTGAAGCCGCAGAATAGCGAGCTTTGGTACAAGACCGTGCTCGACTGGCTGGCGACCTATCTGAAGTAGAGCCAGAGTCCATCAACCTGATCCGCTCCTGTTCCATTGGGCCTCCCGGCCCCTAGAAAAGCGGACATTTCTACTTTGCACAAACCGGACATTCTCATTTTGCGGCGACAACTTTGCGTTGACATCCATCCGGATCTGGTGTTTTCATCTCTCGGCCTGTGCCTTGCGCAAGCTGCCTTCCCTGACTGCGGCAAATTCGCGCTTGATTCGTTCCACATTCAAATCTACTGGGAGGATTGGCATGCGAAGACTTGGAATCGTTATCAGTGTTGTTCTCATGCTGCTGGCGGCGCTGGCGCCGATGGCGCAGGAGAAACCTGGCAACATGGGGCGCGTATTCGTCACCGTACCCAGGCCGGGGATGGCGCAACAGTATGAGGAGGGACGCAAGCGCCACATGGACTGGCATCGCAAGCAGGGCGATACCTGGACGTGGGATACCTGGCAGGTAGAAACCGGCCAGGCGAGTGGTGCGTACGTGACCGGCACTTTCGGCCACCAATGGAAAGACTTCGACGCGTGGGAGGCGAAATACGGCAAGGGAGACCTCGCGGACGCGGCCGTGAACCTGTCGCCTTCCACTGGTGGCGGAACCAATGGCTTCTGGATTTACCTCGCCGAGGTCAGCCGGCCGTCCGACAGCAAAGAACCCCCGAAGATGGCCGAGGTGCTCCATTTCATGGTGAACATGGATGACGAGAAGGCGTTTAACGGTGCGATCCGTAAGGTCCATGAGGCCATCGGCAAGACCAACTGGCCGGTCCGCTATACCTGGTACGAGCTGTTCAACGGCGGCGAGCACCCCCACTTCGTGCTGGTGTTTCCGCGTAACTCCTGGGCAGAGATGGCTCCGCCGGAAGTCTCATTCGAGGCCATGCTGGAGAAGGCTTACGGAGAAGCGGATGCGGAGACCATCCTGATGTCGCTGCTTAAGTCGGTTCACCACGAGTCGAGCGAGGTTCTGCTTTATCGCCCTGAGCTCAGCTACCGGCCCGGCTCGAAATAAGAGTGACACTCTCTAAAGACGATAGGAGGTTGAAGATGCAAGTGCGACTGCTTGACAGAGGGATTCTAGCGGGCCTGCTCGCGCTAGCCATGGTGACCTGCTTGGCTGTCAGTGACGGCGCGCAGCAGAAACCTAAGACGCTCTACGAGCGGCTAGGCGGCTACGATGCCATTGCCGCAGTGACGGACGATTTCATCGGCCGCCTGGTTGCCGACAAACAGATCACGCGGTTCTTCACCGGCGCGAGCACCGATTCCAAGAAGCGTATCCGACAGTTAGTGGTGGATCAGATTTGCGCGGCAACCGGCGGGCCGTGTATTTATATCGGGCGCAGCATGAAGGCATCGCACGAGGGCCTCGGCATCACCGAGAGCGATTGGCAGGTTTCTGTCGGGCACCTGGTCGCCGCTCTCGACAAGTTCAAGGTGCCACAGAAAGAGAAGGACGAGCTCTTGGCCGCCGTCTCGAGCCTCAAACCCGACATCGTGGCCCCAGCCATGAGCAAGTAGGATCTGCGCGGACCATTTGGCATTCGTCCGTGGATGGGGGCAGGCCGCGTGCCTGCCCCTGATAGTCTTGCCGCTGCAAACACGTTGGCAAAATTTACGGAAGTGAATCAACACGGCGCGGAGGCGGCATGATCTCATCGTGGGAGGACAAGGCCACTATGCCTGGAGTCGCAGTCGAGCGCTTCCAGTTCTTCACGATTCGGACGAAAGATTTGCAGGCTGCCTATAGATTCTATGTCGAGCTTCTTGGGTTCCCTGTCATCCGAGAAGAGCCGGGCAATTTCTTTCAGGTGTCAATTGCCGGTGTGCCCGTATGCGTCGACCTTCACCCAGATCAACACGGATGGCAACCCAATCAGATCGGGGTCGAGGTCCGCGATTTGGCAACAACCCTCAAGTTTCTCCAGGGAAAAGGCTGTCAGGTGAGTGAAGGTTCGCGTCCCGACTCAGGAGAACGCTGGGCGGCGATCAAATCTGTGAGCAGGCACGGCATTAAGTCTCATGGCGCCAAAGTGCGGCAAGCGCGTGGCAGCGGATGAGGAGCAGGTTCCTCATGATTGCCAAGCCGCAGAAAATGAAATAAATTAGCTTATGCGCGCCCGTAGCTCAGTTGGATAGAGCGTCTGCCTTCTAAGCAGAGGGTCGGGGGTTCGAATCCCTCCGGGCGCGCCATTCTCCCACGGCTAATCCTACTTGAGACCCTTGCAATGTTTGCTGATCGCACGAACTGGAACCTCGACACTAACCGCCTGAGTGAAGCTCTTGCCCGGCATCGCGCGATTAGAAGGCCGTTGCTTGACCTTACCGCCTCCAATCCTACAGAGTGCGGATTTGACTATGACCGGCCAGCCATTATGCGAGCCCTCTCCGATGCAGACGCCCTCGACTATAAGCCTGATCCAAAGGGCCTGGAAACAGCTCGCCAGGCAGTTGCCGCATATTACGCCGCCCGCAGCAACGAGGTTTCCATCGAGAACATATTTCTCACCACCAGCACCAGCGAGGCATATTCCTTTGTTTTTCGGATGCTCTGCAATCCCGGTGACGAGCTGTTGATCCCAACCCCCAGCTATCCGCTGTTCGAGTTTCTGGCCGACATTCAGGATGTAAAACTGATGCGCTATCCTCTGGTCTATGACTACCACTGGCAGATCGACTTTCATGCTTTGGAGCAGGCGATCACATCCCGCACGCGCGGAGCGATTGTTGTTCATCCCAATAATCCCACCGGGCATTTCTGCAAACCTGAGGATCTGACAAGACTGAATGAGGTTTGTTCAGCGCGGCAGATGGCCTTGATTGCTGACGAAGTGTTTTTGGATTTCGCGCTTACTGGGGCGCAGCCGCTCAGCTTCGCTACGAATACCGGGGCACTTACCTTTACGATGAGCGGCCTCTCCAAGATCTCCGGCCTACCCCAGATGAAAACTGCTTGGTTGATTACCACGGGGCCGGAGCACTTGAGGAAACAAGCCTTGGCGCGGCTGGAGGTAATTGCCGATACCTATCTTTCCATGAATGCTCCCATGCAGCTGGCAACTCCTGTGTTCTTGGAACAGCGGCGCGGGTTTCAGAAGCAGTTGATGACGCGGGTGCGGAGAAACTTGTCCGAGCTTGACCGCCAGTTGGCCGGGCAGAAATCCTGCAGCCGTTTAAGAATGGAAGGGGGCTGGAATACGGTGCTTCGTGTGCCCGCAACGCGCTCAGATGAAGAGCTCGCTATCGAGCTGCTGGCGACAAGGGACGTTTATGCGCATCCCGGGCACTTCTATGATTTCCCGAGCAACGGATATCTCATCGTGAGCCTGATAACGCCGGAGCCGGAGTTCGCGAAAGGGATAGAACGGTTGCTTTCAATATTTTAATGCCTTCCAAGCAGAGGGCCGGGGGCCCCCCGCCGCGGCGCGGCCTCCGGGAGCGCCACTTCAAATTTTTCCCGTCATAAAGCTACTCGTATTGTTCTGCACCACATTCCCGGCCCCCGATGACCGAATCCAGCGGTAAAATCTCAGCGTGAGCGTTGCCATTGAAGTTCTCGGGCCTTCGTGTGTCTGGGGATTTCTAGGTAGCTAGCCGCGCGATGCTCTGAGACGTGACGGCAGGTCTGCGAGGGCTGGAGTTGAGGCTTCCTCTTAGCAAATTTTTCGGTCTCATCGGGCTTCTGATGCTACCTGCCGCAGCCCAGGCTGCGCTGCCGGCAGCGCAGCTTCTGGGAACTGTCGTGGATGAGAATGGCGTGGCGGCTGCAGGTGTTGAAGTCGTCGTCCGAGCGCCCAATGGGCAGAGGCAAGCAACTTACACGGATGTCGCGGGCCACTTTGCGTTCCGAGCCCTGAGCGTCGGCAGCTATAGCGTGAGTTTGAACAAGCCTGGTTTCTTTCGTCTTGCCCACCAGGGGGTTCAACTTCACGAAGGTGTAAACGAGCTCTCGTTTACCCTGAGCCACGAATTCGAGATCCATGAAAAAGTCGAGGTCGTTTCTTCCGCCCAGGGTATCGAGCCCCAGGAGTCCGCGCATCAGGAAATTCTGGTGGCGCACGAGATCCGAGACATCCCTGTTCCCAGCACACATGATCTGAAGAACTCCCTGCCCGCTATGCCGGGTGTGGTGCAGGATCCCTCCGGCAAATTACACGTCGCCGGCGGGCGTGTTGGCGAGACGCAGTTCCTCCTCGATGGATTTGAGATTGGCGACCCTGCAACCGGAGATATAACCTTTCGCGTGAATGTGGATACCGTTCGGGCCGCTGAGGTTGAGAGCGGGAGGTACAGCGCTGCGTATCCTCACGCTGGCGCGGGCGTGCTCGCGCTTGACACCACTGCGGGCGACGACCGGTGGCGCTTCGGTACCACGAACTTCGTGCCTGGCCTCCGCGTTGAGCGCGGTGCGCATTTAGGGAATTGGTATCCGCGGTTCACCTTTTCTGGACCGCTGCGCAAGGGCCGGGCGTGGTTCTCCGAGGCAACCAGCCTCCAGCACACCTTCGCTCTGATCTCGCAACAGCCGCCCGGCGCGGACACCATTACACAATGGGCCGGCGATAACTTGCTCCGCCTCCAGCTAAATCTGACGCCCACCCACGTCCTGCAGGGCAGCTTTCTGTACAATCAATCGAGCGCTTCCCATCTGGGCCTGGGCCCTTTTGCTCCGCTTTCCACAACCACCCACCTCGCTGCGCGCCGCTATTTCGTCTCTCTAAAAGATCAGATTTGGTGGAAGAACATGCTTCTGGAGGTAGGCGCCGCGGCGGACACGGGGCACAGCGAGAGCCAGCCTCGGGGCTCGGACACGTATGTGATCACGCCAAGCGGAACATCAGGGAACTTCTTTGAGGGCTTGCGCTTGCGCGCCCGGCGATGGCAGTTCCTGGGCAACTTGACCATGCCCTCGCGACGCTGGCATGGGTCCCATGACTTCGCCGTCGGCGTCAATCTGGATGCCATCGATTTCTCTCACCTCGCTCTGCGGCACACCATTGAGGTCGAACGGTCCGATACAACCTTGTCGCGCCGCACAACTTTTTCCGGGCCATCCCAGTTCCACCTCTCTAACACGCAGATCGGCGGATACGCACAGGACTTCTGGCGTCCGCTTCGGTCACTGCTGCTCCAGTTTGGAATACGTTCGGATGGGGATCAGATCATCCACCGCGCGCTTGTCGAGCCACGGATCGCGGCAAACATTCTGCCGTTTCGAGATGACCGCGCCAAATTGGCACTCGCCTGGGGTATCTATTACCAGCCAGTTGAACTTGCCGTGCTTGGACAGGGGCTTGATCAGCAGCAGACCGACGTCTTTTTCGACAACAGCGGAAAAAGTCCGGTGTCGTTGGCAAGCAGCTTTGTCTTGCCGACGGGTGGCTTGAAGCAACCGCGTTTCTACACCACCAGCGTCGAATGGATACAAAAGTTCGGGGCTAACAGCCTCGCCTCCGTCCATTTCAGCCGCCGCATTGAACGCTTTGGCCTAGCTTATGAGAAGCTGCAACCCGCACAGCCCGGAGGCTTATTCCTGCTCCAAAACAATCGCCACGACCGGTATCGCTCGGTCGAATTCTCACTCCGCCATTCCTTCGGCAGAAAAGCCGAGTTGTTTGGGAGTTTCACCCGCTCCCGCGCTTCCTCCAACGAGGTCCACGACTATGCCCTCGGCGAGCTGATCCTCTCCCCGCAGGCTTCGGGCCGGGTATCCTGGGATGCTCCCAATCGCTTCCTCTCCTGGGGCTGGGCGCCGGCGCCGATTTGGGGACTATTGATCAGCTATTTCTTCGAGTACCGGACAGGATTCCCCTTCAGCGTTATTAACCAGCAGCAGCTGCTAGTCGGTCCCCCCAATCGCCTGCGATTCCCCGACTACTTGAGCCTCAATTTGGGGATCGAGAAACGCTTCCGGTTCCGCGGCTACGAGTGGGCAGCTCGGCTGGCCACTGTCAATGTCACCGGTCACGCCAATCCGAACGCCGTGATCAACAATGTTGACGCTCCCAACTTTTTGAGGTTTGCCGGTGGCCAGGGACGCGCGGTCACCGCGCGCCTCCGGCTGGTGGGGCGCAAATAGACTCCTCTTCACACAGGCCTGCCGAAAGGATTTTCTTCGGGGAATGACTTGGAAGGGTGCCTGCACCCTATCGGCGGATTTCGACAGGCAGATCAAACACCCGGAAAATCCCATCGAACCAGCGTTCGGAACAAACATGCAGTAGCGAGTTGGCGCTTTTCGCTAATTCATAATGGTTGTTTTTTTCACTTCTGGGGCAGTTTCACACAGGACCTAATAAGGGGCAAGCTCGCATCGCCTTGTTTGGAGTCTTCGCAAGTGGTTTATTCCATTGGCGTTTAGCTCTGGAGTGCCGTGAGAGTACATGCTTTGGCTCGAAAGGTCGGCAAACGGTTTTGGACTTGCGCTTCCCTTAGGTGGGGGGTTCCAGGGTGTCTATTCGCATTCGTACCCCCGGGCTGTTCATTAAGGTCTTTTTTATCAAATGATTGCAGAAGGTTCTCGAACCATGTTCTACCTGACTGTGGGCAAAAGACTTCGGTTGCGATTTGTGTCTAGATTCGCCCTCTGTGGCTGGTTTCTGGTCAATGTCTCCTTGGCATTCGCAGCCCAGTCGGCAGCTACCTTTCCCGAACGCGAACCCCCCGCCGTGGCAACAGTTTATGGCCGCGTAGCCGGCAAAGACGACCACGCCCTGGCTGGGGTCTCGGTTCTGCTTAGAATGCCGACAGGACGACAAATATCGATCCGCAGTGATGCTAGCGGGCACTTCGAGACCACCCTAGAGGCGGGAGACTATCAGATCTGGCTCAGGAGACGCGGATACGTGCCGATCGCCGCACGCTCGCTTAGCCTACACCTTGGGGAAAATCGAATCCGATACGTGCTGCGGCCACAGCCGAAGGGGAGCGTAACGTCGTTGTTCGCTGCTCTGTTCCCGGCAAATCAGAACCCTCAAGTCAAACCCAACAGCACAACCGAGGCAGCGAACGACTCTCTAGAAAACTTGCCGAGAGTTTCCGAAACTCTGCTGGATCGGTACGGTGAGATCCGGACGCCGGGCTCGCAGGTTACTAGTAGCAAGTACTTGGTGGATCGTCCGTACCAGAGCAAGCCGCAGGAGTTTGGCCTAGCCAGTCCGCTGAACGCGGAAAGCATGCAAAGCCTGGAATTGAGCGCCAGCAAATCAGGAACCGTCGGCATGGGAGCGGAGTACACTCCGGCGAGCAAGGGCCTGAGCCTGGAATCGAGACCCGGAGGGGATCACTCGAGCTGGGACCTCAAAAATCTATTTCCTCCGCTTCAATTCCAACGCGGACTACACCTGGGAAACTGGAGACCCCAAGTGACCTGGGCGGGGCCGCTGCGTTCGGAGCGCGCCTGGTTCTCGGACACGATTAGCGCCGAACATGATCTTGTTATCGTTCCCGAACTACCGCGGCGCCAAGATTCCGTCAGCGCCTGGGAAGGCTCCAACCTGATTCGAACACAGTTCAACTTGTCGTCCAATCACCTGGTCAACTTGAGTTTTCTATCCTCGCTGCGAGACGACACTCACATCGGTCTCAGTGCGTTCACCCCCCTCTCAACCACGGTTGATCTCGGCTCGCGGCGGCTTCGGTTCTCGGCGAATGATCAGCACTCGGTGGGCAAGACAGTGTTCGAAGAGGGCATCACTCTGGAGAGCCTGCGCTCGACGCTCACTCCCCAGGGCGGCACTCCCTACATCCTCTTTCCGGGAAGCAGCCAGGGGAACTACTTTGAGACTCTCCGCGGAGACACGCGACGGGCTCAAGTCTTTGGAAATGTCCTCGTGCCCACCCAGAGCCGGTTGGGAAATCACGACCTTCAGTTTGGCGCCGACCTCACGCCAACGCGCTTTGAACATCATGCCAGGCGGACTCCTTTCCAAATTCGTCGAGAAGACGGAACCTTGGAACAAGTCACCTCATTCGTGGGTGATTCGGATTTTTCCTTGCACAATGCGCGCATTGGTTCCTACATCCAGGACACCTGGAAGCTAACTTCGCGCGTGCGCATTCAATCCGGGTTGCACCTGGACTGGGATCGAATTATTCGCAGGTATGAGCCGGCTCCCCGGTTCTCGGTGGTTTACTCGCCATTCGCCAACCATCGGACCAAGCTCTTCGCCTTCTGGGGCTATTACTATCCACCGCTCAATTTGGCGCTTTTGGGCCAGGCGGTGGATCAACTTCGGATCGACAGGTTTTACGACAGTGGAGGTCATCCAATAGGAGCGCCGCAAACCGTGGATTTCGTGGCAAACTTTCCGCGGCTGAAGGCGCCCAGCGTGACCATCTCCAGGACGGGATGGGAGCAGCAGATAGCCGGCCACAGCTTCGTCGGCGTTTCTATGCTCTGGCGAACTCAGCGCGATGGCCTCGCCTACTATAAGCTGGCAGCACACCGCAACGAGGAAGACCTGGCGCTTTTCAACGACCGCCGCGACCGCTATCGCGCCGTCGAATTCTCCTTTCGCCAATCTTTTGGATCTAGAGCGGAATTTCTAGCCGGTTACACCCGTTCGCACGCCACTACCAACCAACTTTTTGACTACGATCCGGCTTCCGCCGCGTTTACGAACCAGTATCAAGGACCTCTGGAGTGGGACGCGCCCAACCGAGTTGTTTCCTGGGCCTGGGCCCCGGTGAAACCCGGCAATCTCATGCTGAGTTATTTGCTGGAATATCGCACCGGATTTCCATTCACCGTGTTCGACGAGAGCTACCAGGTTGTAGGACAGCCGAACCTGCTGCGCTTCCCCGACGTCTTCCGGCTTAACCTGGGGGTAGAAAAGCTCTTCAATGTTGGAGGCCGGAGTGTGGGCATACAGTTCGCATGCCTCAACCTAACCAACCACAATAATCCCACGGTGGTCGATAACAACACTGCATCTCCCGATTTTCTCCGGTTTGCGGGAAGCACAGGGCGGGGCTTCACCGGCCGCGTACGCCTCATCGGGAAACCATAGGTTGATGGCGGCCCATGCTTAAGCCGGAACAATCCGCAACTACAAAGGCTTTCTGGATGAAATGCCGGGCAGCGTGTGCTGTATTGTTAGGCTGGCAGCTCCTGGTCGGATTGTGTTTGGGACAAGAGGCTGCCCCTTCAACCTCCAACGCTCCGACTGGACTCCCCAAACCAGGCGACCAGCAGATGCCCGCCCTAGAACAGCAAGCCTTATCTCTGGATTACGATCTAACCCTTTCCGCCACGGAACCCTGGTCGGACACCGGAATTGACCTGCGGCCGGGTGATGCGGTGCGGATAGTGGCGGACTCTGGCGCATCAAGTCAGATGCCGGTTCGGCCTCGCAGCCGGTCCCAAGGCCACGCCCTCCAAGTCTGCAACCCTGAAGGCTTGAAACTTACGGAAGATGTATCCCGCGACCTGCCTGTCCAGGGCGCTCTACCGGGAGCCCTGATTGGCAAATTCGGAACCGGGAGAGTCACTCCCTTCTACGTTGGGCGGGACATCGAGGTGAGAGTAGCTGAGCCGCGACATCTTTTTCTGGGAGTCAATACTGATGGCGAAGACTTCTGTGAAGGGATCTTTCGCGTTAATGTGCGAATTATTCCGCCGCAACCGCCTTCCGAACCTCGACTTCCCGCGGTTCCTTCGGCCGCACCCAGCTCCCTGGACGACCAGCTACGCCAAATGATTGACCGCCTGCCGCGACGCAACAGCGACGCGTCCGGTCACCCAGGCGATATGGCGAACTTCATTCTCATCGGCTCTGCACTACAGGTGCAGCAGGCGCTGGCGGCCGCCGGTTGGGTTGTTGCTGACCGGGGCAAAGGGGCGGCAGCCATGCACGCCCTGGTGACAACTTCCATGAACCAGAATTACCTGGCAATGCCAATGAGCCAGCTCTACTTGTTTGGCCGGACCCAAGACTACGGCTACGAACAAGCCGAGCCGTACAAAGTCGTTGCGAGCCGCCATCACTTTCGCATCTGGAAAGCTCCGTGGGAAGCACATGGCCAAGTGATTTGGGTGGGAGCGGGAACCCATGATATTGGCTTTGAAAAGGATCATCGCAACGGTCTGGTGACCCACAAGATAGATCCGGAGGTGGACAGAGAGCGGGAATACATTGCGGCTAGCCTGCAGCAAGCGGCTAAAGCCCGCTGGTTGACCTATCTCATGCCCGCACAGCCGCTGCAAGAAGCTCAGACCGCCACCGGCGGTAGGTTTCGCACGGATGGTCGCATCTGGTGATTCAGTTGCCATAGCCTTTCGAGCTGTCCGATGAGAGGAAACTCCTACAGTTCGTTTGCAGTGCTTGGCAGCCTTGCGAAAGGCCAACCTGAACAAGGCTGCATTTGCCTGGTTACGGCCCCAGACGCCCAGTCACGCAAAACGGCTCTCTTATCCAGGCTATTCGTCACTGCGCAGAAATTCGTAGCGTTCGATCTCTGCCACCACGCCGACTCTGCGGTCAAGCCGCGATTCTGTGCGCCGGATACGGCCATGACAGCGCACCTTGATCGGGCCAGCCATGGTGATTTCCGGGGGCAGCGTCATCACAATCTCGACGGGCAAGCCGTTTTCGATCTGTATAGGCGACAGGAAAAGAATGCCGCGTGAGCTTATGTTCTGTGACTCGGTGGCGGCCTCGTCGTCCCCTGAAACGCTCTTCCAGCGAACGCTGAGTGGCACATGGATTTGAAAACGAAGGTCGGCACGACGCTCTGCGCCGGGCTCCGGTAATCTTTCTGGCTGCGAGTCGTTGGGAGGCATCTCCGGATTTGAACCTCGCTTCGTCGGTGTCGATGTCATGGTTCTCTCCTTATTTCGGGAAGCGTACTTTCATCAGCGCTGCGCTGCGCAGATCGCGGAACCGCTTTTCTTGCTACTCGATCTGGAGCCTTCTCCGCCGGCTCTCGAACAGGTTTGTACCTTCCCTCAGCATCGCTTGCATTCCCTGCCTCTCGTCTGTTTCTCTTATCCGGCCGCTAGACGCACGACGTCGCCGGGAGGTGGAGCCCAGCGGCGCCGTGCGGTGAGCCCAAATGACTATCGGGGTGCGGGGGTCGTGGTGGGGAGAATTATCTCTACGATGGCCCGCTGAGCGGCATTTAGATCAAGGCGCCCGTATCCGAGGTCCCCCGGAGCACAGGGCGAGGTCGGAGAAGAAGCGCAGGGCACGGCGTTGGAGAACGCGCGCTTGACGTCGCCTACTTGTAGCCCGGTATTCGAACTAACCAGCAGGGCCGCAGCTCCCGAGACCAAGCCCGAACTGAAGGAAGTTCCCCACGCCATGGCGTAATGGTTGCCAGGGTAGGTGGTGACCAGGGCTTCGCCCGGCGCCGCCACTGTGACCAGGTCGGCCCCGTAGTTCGAGAAAGCGGAGCGATGATCATCTAATGTCGTGGACCCGACACCCACCACGTTGCCGAAGGCAGCGGGATAGACCAGGACCTTCCGGTTGTCGTTCCCGGCAGAAGCCACGCAGATGACGCCGTGGCGGGTCGCGTAGTTCACAGCTCGCATCAATTCGTCGGAGAATTGCGCCAGGCTGAAGCTCATGTTAATCACATTGGCGCCATGGTCCGTGGCATAGTAGATCGCCTGGAGAATGTTCGAGTTCTTGGCACTGCCGTCAGCGTTGAAGGCCTTAAGCGGCATGATCTTCGCCGTGGGTGCCACCAGGTGGACCAGGCCCGCCACCATCGTGCCATGGCCGAAGTAGGCCGGCAGTTTCTGCCCTTCGAGAATCGCAGCAGTGGACTGTTCGAGAATGGCCGCCGTAGATTGGTTGAGGAAGGCGACCTTGGTCTGCTCTAGAATCGCGGCCGTGGACTGCTCGAGAATCGCGGCCGTGGACTGACTGAGGTCGCTCATTTCCGAAGCCCGGCCCGCGATGCCCCTCGTAAAATCGTATCCCGGGATAAGCACCGAGCGCAAGAGCGGCTGGTCCGGATCCACGCCGGTGTCTATGACGGCTACGATGCCGGCGCTTGTGGACTTGTCACAGCCATAACTAAAGATATCGGTATAGTCGCGCCCGGACGAACTCTCAATTACAGCCAGCGCCGGTTGCTGTACATAGCCAACCCATGTCCGCTGGCCATAGAGTTGGGTCAAGTTATAGTCAGAGATTGGCTTTTGCGTGACGGCGGAGTAGCTGAAGGCAGGCCCTGGCCGGTACTGCCAGGTAGCTTCAGGGACCCATGCTGTGCCGTCCAGCTCAAGGTTCTTGACGTCCGGATCGTCCTTCACCAATTGTTTCAGCAGGTCGGGTGAAACCGCGTCCGAGATCTGGACCAGGTAAACGTCGCCACTTAGGCTCCTGACCATCTGGAAGCCATAGCGCAGGCAAGCGGCCTGCGCCTGGGCCGGCGTGGGACTCTCCAGCAGGTAGCTGTTGGTACCCGCTGCCGCCGACAGTGGAAGCAGGGCGGCTTGAAGAATTATGAAGCCTAGCAGGATCAAGAATTGCTTTCTCAAGTCATTTCTCCTGGCGAACAACTTCTTGTAGATCACGGTTTCTCACGTTCTGGGTTCTCTTCCATCCCACGCGCGCGACATTGGCAATGGCTTGCGCTTCTCTGGAGCAGACAGCTCCTCTTCGCTCAAGGTTGTCGAGCACACATTGGTTTGCACCCGGTTTGCCAACCCCGAGTTTTGCTAATAGCACGCAGAATCAATGGGTTACGAGCGGAGGCGTCGGACTAGGAGGGGACAATTTGTCCCGCGCCTCTTACGGCTAGAAAGCCTTCGACGTGCAAACCTTTCTCAGACGAAGAGTCGTCATTCGCAAGTTGTGGCAAGCAGAGAAGAAAAGCCCACTTTGCGCGCGATTGGATCCCTAGCCTGGAACCAGTTAACCAAGGCAAGTTGGCAAGTGACAATTTGTCGCGGAGTTTTATGGGCTGTCAATTGCTCGCGACCGCGCTCAGAGATCCCACCATCGTCTTGTCGTGGTTGCTACGGCAGCGACGCGACGAGGCTTCAGCCGAGAAGGTTGCTGCACTGCGCGAGCATACACAGGTGATTCTGTGGCGAAACGGAACATGATACGCCCAAAATCCAGCACGCTGGCAGTGGCAAGGCAAAAAGGGAATCATTTTGTCTCAGATTACGGGAAGCCAATTTTATGAGGAGTAATCCAAGCTGCTTGGCAGCGTCAACTCAGGATGACGTTATAGGGACAGCCCCTCAAGTGTTTCCGGCACATTTGTTGACTTAACGGTGTCTACTCTACTTGTCTGCTGTCAATTGCTCGGGTTCTGGGGTGGAGGTTGACATGAGGATTTCGCCGGTCAACTTGGTCTGTCTAAGCCTATTCGCTTGCCTACTGGGCTGCAGGGGAAACCACCATCGTCCCGCAAACGTCCCTGCTTCTGCTGTTTGGGCGGACAGCACGTTCATTGATTGTTCGGTTGAAATTAAGGCCGGGGCGAACCGCTGTACCGTATACAAAGACGACACAGGGGAGATACTCGCTGACGGGCTGTTTGTGCTTAACACCACTCACAGTGCCGCCGAGCTGTCGGAATTGCGCTACGCGGCGTTCGGCAACAGGATTATTTATCTGGAAGATGCGAGGACTTTGGTGCAACGGGCTGCGTCTGAACGTGATCCAGCCAAGCGCCTCATCAATGACCGACTAAAAGCTCTTGCCACCGGTGGCAAAGCAGAAGCAATCGACTGCCGGAGTGTCGCGAATAGCGGAAAAGCCGAAGCGGCTTCAGAGTGCGCGCTTCGAGCATTCGCAGATCGAAAGCCATTCTACGTGCGCTATTATGGCCAGGGCATTGACTCTTTCGGGTTCTACGGGTTCGCTGGCGATGCAAATGGAAACGTCTACGCAGTGGACTATGAGGGCATGGGTTGGAAAACAACGGGACTACCGAAAGAGGCGCTACTGTTGGACGACAATCACATAGTTGTCGCGCCGTGCCCAAAGCCGGTAACTCTCGTCAAGACCGAAAATGGAGAGCTGACCTGCGCCAAGCCGGTCACCAGACAGGACTCAGCCACGATCGCTCAACAGGAACCAATCGAAACCACGGTATGTAAGATTCTCGAAGCCCCCGCTGCTTTCAACAACAAGTTAGTACGGGTTCGAGGCCACGTTTCGGTCAATTTTGAATATTCGACGATTGAGGGCGACGGATGTTCGGATGCGATTTGGTTCGCATACGGCGACGGGTCCGGCCCTCCCGGCTTAGTCGCGTACGTAATGGGAAACGCGGTGCCGGGTGGGAACGATTCGGAGGGCGCGAGAGCTGCCCCTATTCGGGTCAAACTGGTTCGCGATTTCAACTTTAGGAGATTTGAGAAACACTTGGCCGCTGCAGCCAAAAAGAGCGAGGCTAGCGGTTTGGTGCTTCATCGAGTCACCGCGACGTTTGTCGGGAGAATCGATGGTGTTTCAGAGGAAATCCATGCAGCCCACCTGAAGAGGTCCCCAACGGACAGGCCAGATTACAAGGGCTTCGGTCAGATGGGGCTGTTCGATGCCCAGCT
Organism: Acidobacteriota bacterium; assembly: GCA_003224235.1. Lineage (GTDB taxonomy): Bacteria > Acidobacteriota > Terriglobia > Acidiferrales > UBA7541 > QHYU01. The sequence continues at coordinate 931 of QHYU01000177.1, read as the reverse complement.
GGTGGTCCAAGCTGTTGAGGGTGACGCTGTCATGGACACAGTTCATCTGCGCTGAAAATGAAGATGAAATGGCGTATGCTGTCCGCCCTGATCTTTTTGCTGGTTTCGTTCTCCTGCGCGTACCTGTTTTTCTCCGGCAAAATCGATTATCTGGTCTTGAATAAACGGGTAACGATTGATGTGAACGGAACGCCTGTGCCGGGTGACATGCTAGAGGGCAGAGCCACCGCCATCGTGACTACGCGAGATGCAGGCAAGAAACATTCTTATCAATTGTTTTTCGCCGGAGACACAGACTTCACTGGTAACATGGGGTTCGTGGTCGATTGCCACGAGTGGGTGGCACCTCACTTGCCGTTCTTGCTTGAGACGCGCAGTTACCCGCCCTGCAACATGCTACCCGAGGATGGGCCTAAACCTTGGGGCTGGCCTTTAATCGATAAAGGTAATTCCATGCAGTTTGTTACAAAGGACCAAGCAACCATCGGGATCAAGCGATAATTTGGGGCGCAAGTTTCCGGTTTCCCGACTATACGCCCTCGAACGAGAACTGCATGATTCCACCGATATGAAGCGATGGCGTTTGTTGATAGTGGCGTGATAGTGGGCCACCAGCGCGCTGTCAGGGCTCAATCAGATCGGTAGCTATCTTTCCCATCGAGGCTTGCCCGGTAAAATCGCCCAGGCCAAAGGGCAAAGGCAAGCGCCATGGTGGAGCGGGATGCTGGTTCGGGACATGTTGAATTGCTCGCCGTGAGCAGCCCGAGATGTCCACGAAGAAGGCTCTTTCAAGCTGGCATGGGTGTGCGACATAAAAGTGGATAGCGTCATGCGGCCCTCCGCGCCGCGCGGCGTTCCCAGAAGTCCTCGAAGCGTCCGCTGAGGCGACAACAGCGTAGAGCGAGGATGGCATTGGCGCCGCGGACCGTCC
>QHYU01000199.1 GCA_003224235.1 Acidobacteriota bacterium | reverse complement strand
GCTCCAAGGCCGCGAGCAGTTGTTGCGTCGCTTCCTTCTCTTGTTCTTTAGTAAGTCTCACAGCGTTTCACCTTCTGCGCCTATCGGCGCGGGTTTGGGTTTTTTTGTCTTGCGGCGCGGTGGCGGGGCAAGGGTGACTAAGAAAGCGTCAACGGCTTTGGCGGCGACGCGGCTGGCGTTAAATGCGGTGTCGTAGTGGGCGGCCTTGTCTATGGCGTCGTGCGCGGCTTTGAATGCGGCTTGGAATGCGACTTTTACGGTTCGGGGTGCGCGCAGGAAAGCTGCGTTTCTATCGGCTTGTTTCAAGTGGTTCTACCTTTCTGCGCCTATCGGCGCGGGCTAGGGGTTAGTGTCTTTGCGGCGGGTCCGCGCGTGTTCGTAAACTGACTACTTCGCCCGGCGCGCTGCCTTGCGGTCGGCTTCGGCGGCGGAAGCGGCTTTGTCAACGGCGTGGCAATCATCTTCCATATCCGGGCTGGCATCTTCAACGGCGCGTATCGCAGCGGCAGGGTCATTGCCTTGCGTGGCTAAGTAGGCGGAAAGGTAGGCGGCTTTCCAAGCATTTTCCATGGCGGGCAGAAGCGTTTCGCGGTACTCGCGGTTTGACGGGATGTCGGATTTACACTTGGCAATGGCGGCTTGATAGGCGGCGCGGGCAGCGGCTTGTGCGGCTTCGCGGGGCGCGGGGGTTGCGGCTTTGGCGGCTGCGGCAGCTATGACGGCGGCAGACGCGGCGGCTTTGGCGGCTTCCAGTTTTGCTTTCTCTTCTTTCAAGTATGTTTACCTTCTATTTGAGATACCCGGCGAACAGGTCGCCGGGGTTGTGCGCGCGCGGGGGCGTCCGCGTGCTTCTTGTAGTGCTTATGGACAGCGTAGCAAACGACGGGGACCCCGGCAATGGCAGCGGCGACGATTGCAAGCCGCTTCGCGGTCGGGCGCGGCTGCCGGTCGCAAACGATTTGCCCGCCCACGCGTTCACAAACAATCGGGGTTTGCTGCGCCCCTACCGGTGCCGTAGCTTGCCGCAGCGGAAAACGAAATCGTTTCCGTACTGCCTTCAGACAATTGTGGTGCTGCCGGGCTGCGCTGGTCTACTGGGTTGGCGTTGCCGCACAGGTAGGCGCGGGCTGGGGGTTAGGGTCGGGCGGCGCGGGGGCTTCTACGGCTTTCTCGGCGGCTTTGGCGGCTTCGCGGACGACTGCGGCGGCTGCGTATACGGTTTCTGGCAGCGGCTTCTTGCACGGGGTCTATGGCGGCTTCTGCGGCTTTCTCGACGGCTTTGACGGCTTTGCGGGCGGCTGCGGCGGCTTTGAGAAGGGCTTTGAAGGCGGCTTGTGCGGCTTTCTCGGCGTAGTTCATCTTGCGTTTCATTGCTTCCTTCCTTTCTCGCGCCGGGGCGCGGCGTTGTTCTCTACTTCAAGTCTCTCAGACCTGATAGGTCGGGCAGCAGGATAATCACGTCAGGGTTGCGCAAGTCAGAAACAAACTACGGGCGGAGGTCGCGGCGACGTGGCTTCGAAGTCACCCCTCGTTGATAGCGCTGGGCGGTGCGTCTGAGCTGCAACGTGCAGTTGCCGGGAAGGCTACTTTTCGTTCCCAATTTGTCTTGCGCTGTTACGCGAGATGCCCGGTAGGTGATAGAATAGGAGTGCGTTCATTGCTCTTGTAAAGCAGTTCGATTTATGACTTTTGCAGAGGGGCTGCAAGGTCGCGCTTGCAGCCCCTTTCGTTTGCAAGGACTTTGCTTTGCGGCGGAGCGGCTGGCCCTTCGGCCATATATAGGATGAACTCAGGGAAGCCCACGGCCGCGTCTCGCGGCCGCTCCGAGCCCGCACGAGCGAATCCGGCGCGCGAAGGATAAGGACCAAAGCATGGCGCAGGCAATCCGCAACATCGCGATCATCGCCCACGTGGACCACGGCAAGACGACGCTGGTGGACGCCATGCTGCGCCAGAGCGGGATTTTCCGCGAGAATCAGGCCCTTGTCGAACGGGTGATGGACTCGAACGACCTCGAGCGCGAGCGCGGCATCACGATTCTGGCGAAAAACACCGCGTTGTTGTACCACGGCACGAAAATCAATATTGTCGATACGCCGGGCCACAGCGACTTCGGCGGTGAGGTCGAGCGCGCGCTGCGCATGGTTGACGGCGTGCTCCTTCTCGTTGACGCTAGCGAAGGCCCGCTTCCGCAGACCCGCTACGTGCTCCAAAAGGCATTGCAGGCCCATCTGCCGCCCATCGTGGTGCTCAATAAGATCGACCGAGCCGATGCGCGCACGAATGCGGTTCTCGATGAAATCTACGACCTTTTTATCGATCTCGACGCCACGGAAGATCAGCTCGATTTTCCCGTCCTCTATACGAATGCGAAAACCGGCGTGGCCCATCGCGCATTGAACGACGCTTCGACGAATCTCCAGCCGCTCTTCGAGGCCATCGTTACAGCGATTCCTGCCCCGTCCGGTGACGCTGCGAATCCTTTGCAGATTCAGGTGACCAACCTGGACTACAGCGATTTTCTAGGGCGCATCGCGATTGGTCGCGTCTTCAACGGCGCGCTTCGTCGCGGCGCGCAGGTAGGGATTGCCAAACCCTCCGGCCAGTTCGTCCCCACGGTCATTACAAAGCTGTTTACGTTCCGCGGGCTGCAGCGCGATGAGGCCGAGGAAGTGACCTGCGGGGATATCGTGGCGATTGCCGGCGTCGAAGGCATTCAAATCGGTGAAACCATCACAGACCTCGACCGTCCCGCGCCGTGCGAGCCGTTGACCATCGATGAGCCTACGCTGGCAATGATCTTCACGGTGAACACGTCCCCGCTTGCCGGCCGCGAGGGGAATCGGGTCACGTCGCGCGACATTCGCGACCGTTTGCAAAAAGAGCTGCTGACCAACGTTTCGATCCGCGTGGAAGACTTGGACACAACCGACGCATTTCGCGTGCTGGGGCGCGGCGAGCTCCAACTCGCTATCCTGATTGAAACGATGCGCCGCGAAGGCTACGAACTGATGGTCGGCAAGCCGGAAATCGTCGTGCGCACCGAAAATAGTCGTCGGCTCGAGCCGGTGGAGCAGCTCATTGTGGATTGCCCCGAGATGTTTATCGGCATCGTGATGGAAACGCTGGGCAGCCGCCGCGGCGAGGTCGGGAAAATCGTGAATCACGGCTCCGGACGCGTGCGCCTGGAGTTCCGCATCCCCTCGCGGGGCTTGATCGGCTTGCGCGGCCAGCTCATGACCGATACCCGCGGCACGGCGCTGCTGCATTCTTTGTTTGACGGCTGGATTGAGTACGGGGGCGAGCTCGCTTCGCGCGCCACCGGCGCGCTGGTGGCGGACCGTGTCGGGGAAACGACGGCTTTCGCTCTGTGGAACTTGCAGGAGCGCGGCGTGCTGTTTGTTGGCCCGGGCACCGAGGTCTATGAGGGCATGATTGTAGGCGAAAACGCCCGCGAAGCCGATATGGACGTCAACGTCACCAAGGAAAAAAAGCAGACCAACATGCGGGCCTCAAGTGCTGACGAAGCCATTCGTCTCGTACCGCACCGAGTGCTGACTCTGGAATCGGCGATCGAGTTCATCGCCGATGACGAATATGTTGAGGTCACACCGAAATCCATTCGTCTTCGCAAAAAGGTCCTCGATGGGAAACGCCGGCCGCGCCGCTGGCAGCAGGTCCGCCCCAGTCCAGGCGTCAGCGCTGCCGGATAGCCGGCGATAACAGCCCTCCTCGCGAAGATTGTCTCTCTCCGGCAGCGGAGTATGCCTTCAATTGCAGAGAAACCTAACGGAAGCAGGGTCTTTGACAATTCGGCCCGTCCAGTTGATGCGCTGACTGTTCAAATATTTGCGTCTAACCTAACGGCTGGCGTGCTTCTTTGCTGCCCGGCCCTCCTCGATCTCCTTCAACGTGCGGCCGGTCAAGACTGAGCGGTCGAGTGTGGGGTCCTCAATCTGCCATGAGGGATCGGCATATTCGTCTCGCCGCTTGATCAACAGCCAACGCGTCTTCTCCCCCGGTTCGGCAAGGCGCCTGCCCGGGTAGACCAATACGAATCCACCACGCAATTTCTGGCCGTGAAGGACCACTTTGACCTCACCGCGGGCGAGTTGCTGCTCGGGAGAAAGTTTGTCCTCAGGGTCATATGTCCCTTTGTCCTACACCATCACGGTGCCCGCGCCGTACTGTCCTTCCGGAATGAGGCCCTCAAAATCCGCGTACTCGATCGGATGATCCTCGGTCCGTATAGCCAGCCGCTTGACAGCGGGGTTGAGCGACGGCCCCTTGGGCACGGCCCAGGATGCCAGGACTCCGTTCATCTCCAGCCGGAAGTCGTAGTGCAACCGGGTCGCATCATGCTTTTGGACTACAAAGATGCGGTTGCGGCCCGAGCCGCGCCCGACGCGACCGGGGGGTTCGGGTGTCTTACTGAACTTCCTCTTTCTGCGGTATTCTTCGAGTGGCATTCAGCTCCTCAAGCTTTTGGCGTGCCCTGTTTAGTGAGGTGGCGCGTCGGCGAAAGTCTTTCCAGGGGTCCCCTACCTTCTCCAGGCGGTCGAATACGCTCCGGATGGTGACGCCACCAGGCCGGAGGTCCTTCCTATTCAATTCGCTCCATTCGAGCGGCACCGACACGGGCGCGCCGGGGCGAGCGCGAACGGCATATGCGGGGGCTATTAGCTGCGCGTATGCATTGCGATTCGTGTCCACGAAAACGCGCCCGAGGCGTTTGCCCTTGCGTTGCTCCAACGTCCGATGCTCCCGGTCCCCGTTCACCACTATCTCTGCCAGCCGTCTGGCGAACCCCCGGACGGAGTCGAAATCCTCCTCGCGATTGAGCGGCACGGCAACGTGAAGTCCCCGCGAACCGGTCGTCTTGACGTACGCAGGCAGTGCCAGTTCGTCCAGCAGTCTACTGAATGACTGCGCCGTCGCCTTCACCGATTCAAAGCTTTCGCCGGAAGGGTCCAGGTCGAAAATCATCTGATCGGGATAGTACAGCTTGTCCATGCGGCTGAGCCAGATATGGGGAGTGATACAAGCCTGGTTCGCAAGATAGACGAGGGTGGCTTCGTTATCACAGACGACGTGTGTGACGGTCCCTCCAACCTTCTTGACGGTCACTGTCTTGATCCAGTCGGGGTAGTAAGACGGCACAGCTTTGTGGAAGAAGCTCGGTTTGTCGATGCCGTCCGGGTAGCGCTCCATGGCCAATGGCCGGCCTCGCAGGTGAGGCAGCATCCAGGGAGCAATGCGACGGTAGTAATCGATCAAATCGCCTTTGGTTATTCCGTCTGCGGGGAATAGCACTTTCGCTGGGCGCGTAATTTCTACGTCGTAGCGGCCAACCCGAATAATCTGTCCGCCAACAGCCAAGCTACTGCTCCCGCACGACCTCCTCCGGTCCCTTATCAGAGCGGAGCCCCAGGAACCGTGGATGTCGAAGCTTGCCTTCAGGAGTCCACTCGGCAAAGCCGATTTGAGCCACAAGTTTCGGTTTGACCCAATGTGCGCCACGGGGTAGTGACGCACCGGCGGCAAACGGGCTTGTTCTGGTTTCCAGTTGCGCGAGTTGCCTGCCCAAGCGGCGCAAAATCTCCTCGTCGAACCCCGTGCCGACCTTGCCCGCGTACACTAACTTCCCAGCCTCGTAGTAGCCCACAAGCAACGCCCCGAACCCTGTACGCTGTCCCTTGGGGTCTGTGTACCCGCCGATAACGAATTCCTGTTCTTTGGTGCACTTGAACTTGAGCCACTCGCGCGACCGCGCCGAGACATATAAGCTGTCGCCATTTTTGGCGATGATTCCCTCCCAGCCTTTGCTGCAGGCCTCTCGGTAAAAGGCCTCGCCGTCGGTTTCACGGTGTTCGGTAAAGCGCAGTGGGTCCTTAAAATCGAGCGCCTTGTGCAGCAGCTCTTTCCGGTTACGCAGGGGAAGTTGGCGCGTGTCGTAGCCATCGAGGTGCAGCAAGTCAAAGGCATAAACCCAAACCGGAATTTTGCGACGGAGTTCCTCGGGCGGATGCCGGACCTGCATGCGTTGTTGGAGTTTTGAGAAGCTGGTAACGTCACCTTCGAATGTGACGATTTCGCCATCCACGGCGAAGCGTTCTGCCTTCTGGCTCCGGAACGCCCTGACCAGCTCAGGGTAGGTGTCATTGAGTCGCTTCTGATTGCGGGACAGGAGCTGGACATCGGCGCGGCACCGCAATGCCAGGCAGCGCTCGCCATCCAGCTTGGCCTCGAATAGCCATCCCTTGCGCGTAAAGGGTTCTTCCCTGAGCGTTGCTAACATAGGGGCAACCCATTTTGGGCACGCGCTTCTGCGAAGTCGGGCTCGCGCCC
>QHYU01000176.1 GCA_003224235.1 Acidobacteriota bacterium | reverse complement strand
GGTGCGGAAACTGGTGCCCTACCAGTTCACCGCAAAACTTTATCTGGTGCCCTTCGAGCCCATCCAGCGCGAAATCGTGCGCGCAGCCCCGGAAAGCTACCGCGTGCTGCTCTACCGCCGGCTGATGCTGCGCATCGCCGAACAGTTTGCCCACAAGGACCACGCGCAGGCCATCGTGGCGGGCGATAGCCTGGGCCAAGTGGCCTCGCAAACGCTGCAAAACATGGTGGCTGTCGGAGACGCCGCGCGCATGCCGATCTTTCGGCCGCTGGTGGGTGACGACAAACTCGAGATCCTTGCGCTGGCGCGGCGAATCGGTACTTACGACATCTCCGCGGAGCCGTTCCACGACTGCTGCCCCGTGTTCATGCCGCGGGCACCGGCGCTCCATGCTTCTGCGGAAGAGCTCGCCCGCGCCGAAGCAACACTTGACATTGCGGCTCTGGTCCTCCGCGGGGTCGAGAGAGCGACGATCGAGCGCTTCCACTACGTCGCCGGCCGCGTCGAGCAAGTCGAATCTCTCCGCGCCGCCAAGGCCTAGAACCTAACAGGATAGGAGCCGGAGAGCGCTCGATCGCATCACCCTTTCACTCTACTCAGTGTGTGAAAGATCTGGGGGGTGGGCCATCCCGACCCATCCCCCAGTTGGCGTCGCGAGTCTTGACCCGGCGCGAGGCGCAGAGGGTCCCGTCAGGCTCGCGAGCGATGCCCCTAGAAGATCAATTTCAACCCGAGCTGCATTGTCCGGCTGCCGCCGTTGAACTGATGGTTGTTCAAGAACAGACCTGTGGCAGTAACGAATGGATAGCCAGTACTCAGTGGGTTGGGATTTTGGGTTTGGTCAATCGCGCCGTTGTTAGTCGGCAGCCCGATGCTGAAATTGCGATGGTTGAAGAGGTTGTAAGCTTCGGCACGAAATTGTACGTTAATGCGTTCCCCGATCTTCGTGCCCTTGAGCACTGACATGTTCCATATGTTGAAGCCAGGTGTGGAGATGGTATTCCGACCCACGTTGGTCTTCGCGCCAAGGTTCGCCTGAATGAACGTGGCCGTCGGATCGGCCGCGACATAACCGACCACAAAGTTGTTGCCGCTGGTGCCGTTCGGCGCTCCACTGCCGACAGCGCAACCAGTGGCAACGCCCGTGGAGCTGACTCCACCAATCGTCGCGCTGGTGAACGACGCGCCGGTGGTGGGATTGATGCAGGCAAAATTCACGCCGCTGCCGGTCAATCCAACTCCGTTCGGATTCAAGATTGTCCGGTCGCCAGCGCTGCTGCCGTTTGCGTTCGAGTCCGTGCCGGAGAGGGCGGTAATGGGCTGGCCGGTCTGAGCCAGGTACGTGCCGCTCACTTCCCATCCGTGCAGGAACCCTTTCACGAACCTGCTATCACTGTTGATCTTCGGCAGGTCGTAGATCCACGTTATGGCCAGCTTATGGGTAATGTCGAGAACCGACCTTCCGCGCTCCTTCCCGATATTCAAGGCATCCTGCGGACGACGAGGATTCACACGGCTGCTGAACAGCTCGTTAGTCGAGTTATCGATGTTCTTGGCATAGGTGTAGTTCCCGCGAACGTAGAAGCCGCGCACGAGGCGATGAATCACATCCACTGAGCCCGAGTGATAAATACCTTGGCCGATCGGCGGAAAGGTGGTCATAGTCGAGAAGAATCCATCCGCTGCCAGCGGCTGGAAAGCTCCGTTGTTCAAGAAATTCACGTAATCTGCCCGTCTTTGCGAAGTCAACGGGAAGGTCGCTGGAACGTCTGAGGCTTTGAAGAAGGTCGGCAGCGGCTTGAAGCCAAAGTCAAAGGCCGACTCTTCGTTCAGACGCTTCTGCACGGGCAGGCTCACGCTGTGGGTGCCGAGGTAGCGCAGTTCGACGCTGGTGTCCTTGAAGATTTCGTGCTGCACAGACAAGGTCCATGTGAAGACCTTTGGGGCAGTCACGTCCAGATTTAATCCTTGAGTCGCCGCACGGGCATCAGCCTGCGTCGTCGGGGGAACATTGACCTGCAACAGACCCCCACCTGCAAGGAAGCCGGGACCCATCGTACGTTTTCCCGTTTTGGGGTCGACGGGACCGGAGGTGCACCACGCCGGAGCGCCGGCGAGTGCGCAGGTAACGACTGGATTTTGCTCGCTCTGCACCTGCGGCGGCAACTGCAATTGGGCGAAGTTGGTAGGGGTCACATCAAAGGCCAGACCAGCGCCACCGCGAATGGCCCATTTGCCACTTCCCGTTGGATCATAAGCGAAGCCGAATCGCGGCGCGAAGTTATTGGTGTCCGGTTTGGGGGAGCGGAAGAAGAGCCCCTTCGCCGGATCATCCGCGATGGCGTTGCCCGCCTGCAGGTTTTCGTCGCGCGGAATTCCGCTGTACTCGTAACGAAGGCCCAAGTTCAGTGTCAGCCGCGAAGTCACTTTGAGGTCGTCCTGGATGAACCAATAGAACGCGTTATAGTTGCTCGCGAAAACCCCCGACCCCGCGCCACGTAGCGCTCCGTTCCCCCCATCTGGAACGAGGTCATTAACAAGGGTTTGGAGATTAGCGTAGTCCCACTCGCCGCGGGCGCGAGGCAGGGAGTTGCTGGGAGCGATCCATTTACGCGCCTCCAAGCCCCACTTGAAGGTGTGCTTTCCTCTGATATACGTCATGGCATCGGAAAGCTGGTAGACGTTCTGAGTATACGACTGTGGGGAATTCCCGTCAGGTCCCAGGTTGATGCCCAGTGAGTCGATTCCCACGTTCGGGAAATTCTCGAACCCGGCCGGAATGACAAGAGCCGGCCCGACGTTGCGAGAATAAGAGGCGCGGAAATCGTTCACCAGATGGCTGCTCACAGACCAGGCGTCGGTGAAAATAGCCTTGCGAGCATCAAAGGCGTTGGTGCCCAGGAACTGCGACTGCGGCAAGTCAGCATTGAAGTCAGGCGCGCGGAACCTGTCATATAGAACGCGGTCGCGAAGCTGATGCTTGCCCAGGTTCAAGTCGGCGTTGACGATGAAATCGTGCTGGTTGGTGAAGCTCGGAGCAATGGACTGGAATTGCCCCACCGGGATAGAAGTGCCGTTCACTGTAACAGCGTCCGTGGCTGACGGGGCAACCGGGAACTGGGCCAGAATGTCCTTTACTTTGGAATTTGCAGCCATTGCGGTCAATGCAGAAAGACCCGCCGCTGTGGGAAGAGTGGCCGTGGGGCTGTTCGCCGCCAAACCGTTATTTTGAAACTCATAGGCGCCGAAAATGAAGAGCCTGTTCTTGATGATGGGCCCTCCAACGCTTGCGCCCAAGCGGTTATAATCAAAGCGATCTTTGTCCTTCTGGGTTCCCGCCTTTATACGGTCTTTTTCTTGATTGTTAGGAGCATCGTAATTGCGATTGCGATCGTATTCGTGGGCTTCCCCGTGCCAGTTATTTGTGCCCGACTTCGTGGTGATAGCAAACTGCCCGCCAGCGGAGTGCCCGTTCTCGGCGCTGAACTGGTTGGTGAGGAGCGTGAACTCCGCGACGGAATCCTGAATGACCGGTGTGATCGGTCCATTTACGTCCGCACGATTGTCATCCACTCCATCAATACTGAAGCCGTTAAAACGTGGTCGGGTGCCGCCGATGGAACCACCGGACCCCAGAACGCCGCCTTCCTGCGTCGTGGTATTGGGCAAACCCACCGCGAGTTCCAGGACAGAACCGCCGAGGGTGTTAATGGGCACCTCATTCGCGACGCGCCCACCCAGGGTGCTGCTGAGCTGGGAACTGTCGGTCTGCACTAGCTCTGCACCGGTCGTCACTTCCACGATGGAGGTAATGTCGCCGACTTCGATCTTGGCCTTGGCGTCGGTGACCTGGTTGGAATTCACTTGGACGTTTTTGACGACGTACTTCTTAAAACCGTCTTTCTCGACGGTGATGGAGTACGATCCAACGAGCAGGTTGGGGAGCACGTAGGTTCCCTCGCTGGACACGTTTGTGGAAACAGAAACCTTCGTCGCCTCATTGGTGACCGTCACCCTTGCGTCGGTCACTGAGGCGCCGGTTATATCCGACACCGTGACGCGAAGCGTCCCATCGAGCCTCTGGGCATGGATGGGCACGGCCGCGGCGGGAACGAGCACTGCTGCACAGATGCCTAACAAGATTCTCCTGAGGAGCCTCGCCCAATCCCTCCTCTGCTTGGGAAGCAACGACTGACCCAGCAACCTAGTACTCCAGCTCCTACCGCTCCTATTCCTGTTCATTTTGGCTCCTCCCGCCTGGTGAAGATGTTCCAGCTACGCAAACAGAAATCCACTCGAGGACTCTCCGTCCCCCGGCTTTACACGCCTTTTTCCTGCGGTCTCCGTAGACCGCGGGAATGGGTCGGTTCTCAGCAGGCGGGCTGGCATGGCAACTAACTTGCATCTCAATTAGTGATAAAGCGGCCCTAAACACATAACTCCTTGGCCGGGACACAGCTGCGGGTGTAAATGAACGTGCCAGGCGGAACTTGGAACGAAGTGAGAAACTGGACTTGGGTGCAGTTTACAAACTTCCACGCAATTTCTGGAATTTTTCTACGATTTTTCGTATGCGCAGATGCCCCGACTACACTGGACCTGGCCAAGGCAAGGTATTTTGGAGGGTCGTGGCAAGTTCCCATACTGTTGCGAACTCAGATGAAACAAAACAAAGGAATCTTCGTCTAAATAAGAAATAGGAAAGGGGTGCAGATCCGCATCTCGACTCCGTACCGTGAGGCCGGGATCGGGCTTCTCCAATTGAGGGTGCTTGGGCGAGTCCGAACCGGCACCCTAGCGCATGGTGAAGTGGAACCGTGCGTTTGTGGATCGCCCCATGAGTGAACCGGACCAATCACCTCGGTGGGTACGCTTTGGGACCTTTGATGTAGAACTCCGCACAGGCGAAATCCGCAAGCAGGGCGCAAGGTTCAAGCTGCAGGAGAAACTGTTTCAGGTTCTAGCTCTGCTGCTGGAGCACGCGGGTCGGATCGTCACGCGGGAAGAGTTGCGACAACGGTTGTGGCCTGCCGATACCTTCGTTGATTTCGACGCCAACCTCAACACCACGCTGAATAAACTTCGCCAGGCAATCGGTGATTCGGCTGACCATCCCCGATTCATCGAGACAATCCCCCGCCGCGGCTACCGCTTTATTGCCACGGTCGAACCGCTGGAAAATGGTGCCAAAGGGGAGCCGGCAGACGTGGAAACGGCACGGGCGACCGAGGCTCCCTCCGCCGAGCTTCGCGCTGAGAGCGGCGAACGCTCAGGCAGACGCCCTCTGCTCATCGCCACCCTGGCGTTGCTGGCGCTCGTGCTGGCGGGGGTAGGGCTGTACTTCCTGCGAGGAGCCGCCTCGTCGGTGGCCCGACGTCCTGCGGCGCGAATGATGCTGCTCGTGCTGCCCTTCGAGAACCTGAGCGGAGACCCCGAGCAGGAATACTTCAGCGAAGGCCTCACCGACGAGATGATCACACAGCTTGCCCAGGTGAACTCCGGGCGGCTCGGAGTCATCGAGCGGGGCTCCGCGATGCAGTACAAGCGCTCCCAGAAGACGCCGGACCAAATCTCGCGTGAGCTCGGAGTGGATTACATCCTCGAAGGCAGCGTCCGCCGCGCCAACGGGCGTGTGCGCATCAATGCGCAGCTTCTCCGCTCCCGGGACCACACTCCGCTCTGGGCCGAGAGCTATGAGCGCAACGCCGCCGATGTGCTGGCCATCCAGCGTGAGGTCGCCAGCCGCATCGCTCAGGCGCTCGAGCTCGAGCTGCTCCCCGCCTCTCCCGCGACGCGGACGCCGGTGAATTCCGAAGCGCATGAGGCTTACCTGAAGGGCCGCTACTACTGGAACAAGCGCACGGTGGATGGCGTGAAGAAGGGCATCGAGTATTTCCAGCAGGCCATCCAGAAAGATCCGAAGTATGCGCCTGCCTATGTCGGCTTAGCCGATTCCTATCTGGTCCTTTCGAGCTGGATGCGAATCCCTTCCAAGGAAGCGGCCGCGAAGGCACGGGAGGCCGCCACACGGGCCATCGAAATTGACGACCGCCTGGCAGACGCTCACGCTTCTCTCGGGGGTATCGCCTCCGAATTCGACTGGGACTGGACCCATGCCGAGAAAGAGTTCCGGCGGGCGATCGAACTCAACCCCGGCTACGCTACGACTCACCAGTGGTACGCTGAGCTTCTGTCACAACTGGGCCGTCATGACGAAGCCATCGCCGAAATTCGCAAGGCCCGCGAGCTCGATCCCCTTTCCTTAATGATCAACTCGGTGGTCGGCTACATCCTTTACGATGCGCGGCGCTACGACGAGGCTGTCGAAGCGTGCAAGAAAACGCTGGAAATGGATCCGACCTTCATGCCCGCCCATCTCTATCTCTCCTGGATTTACGAACAGAAAGGCATGCACGCGGAAGAAATCGCCGAGGAAGTGAAGACGATGACGATGGCGGGTGTCAAGTGGAACGAGGCGGTGAAAGGGCTCCAGCGCTCCTTCGTCGCCGGCGGAATTCAGGGAGCGCGACGCTGGCGCCTGGTGAATTATCTGAGCCGCGCCAAGACTGCCTACGTTTCGCCGTATCACGGGGCGATACTGTACACTGAACTCGGCTACCGGGATAAAGCCTTTGAGCAGCTCGAAAAAGCCTACAAAGAGCGCGACACCGGCATCACCCGCGTCCTCATTGATCCCTGCCTCGATCCCTTGCGGTCCGATCCGCGCTACACGACTTTCCTCCAGCGCTTGAACCTGCCTCGGAGCGATCACAGTTGATATACGACTGTGAGCACAACTATCCCTTCGCCTAACTTTACAAGTTGAGTTAGGAGAAGAAGAGCCCGACTCCCAAAACAGAGGGAATGGGTCGAAACGTCCTACCAGTCGCGGCGCCCGCCGCCACGACCACCCCGGCCGCCGCCACCGCCCCGATTTCCGCCGCCGCCGGCGAATCCGCCGCGGCCTCCCCGGCCTCCACCGCCGCCTTCTCTAGGCGGTCGAGCCTCATTCACCACGAGATTTCGACCCATGAAGTCATGGCCGTTCAGGGACTGGATAGCGCGCTCGGCTTCTTCGTCGCTATGGATTTCCACGAAGCCAAAACCGCGCGGCTGCCCAGAGAAGCGGTCGCGCACCAAAGTGACGTTGGCGACGCTCACGCCCGCTTGGGAAAACCAGTTGCCCAGCTCCTCTTCCGTGGACTGAAAGGGCAGATTGCCCACGTAAAGCTTCTTCACCAGTTGGCTCCTTCTGCCCATGGCGGAGGGACTGCCACGGGACTTAAGGCTGAAGGCAGGATCAAGTTCGCGGGCAGTCGATAGAGGCCTTGGCTACTCGGGCACGAGACTGACGCTTCAGCTATCGTTTGCATCTTGCCCCAAACCGCGTGTGGCGTCAATCCGAAGATTTGCGAATTGCCGAGAGAGTATGAGCGGCTGGCTGGATCGCATCTGGGGTACGGCTCGGGCTTGCCCCGCTAACTAATTTGGAACGCTCCGGTCCGTCCAGTCCATTCGCCCCAGCGCGGCCGGTCCCGAAGCTTCGCGAGACGCCGCGACACATTTTCCCAGGATTCACATTAGTGACATTCGCCGCGTGATTAAAAATCATTAAGGATGGAGTCGTGTACCAGCAGGCCGCGCTATACGAGGCGATTGGGGTGAAGCCGGAGGCTGTGGTTAGGAAAAACAAAAGGGCCGAACTCGCAACATGCGAATTCGGCCCTTGGCGTCTTTAATCCTGGCGGCGACCTACGTTCCCACACAGTTACCCGTGCAGTATCATCGGCCCAGCGGGGCTTAACTACCGTGTTCGGGATGGGAACGGGTGTGACCCCCGCGGTATAGCCACCAGGAAATTCTGGAAGCTGGAGGCTCGAGGCTGGAAAGCGGCCAGACCCAAGCCTTGAGCCTTTTGAAAATATCCCGCCTCTGAAGAGGCGGGCTCTGCAACTGAATAAGGCTGACGAACTGCAAATCCTGCTCGACCTCAGGGGTTGAAACCCCCGAGATTTTTATCCTGTCAGGCATGGTCTGACATGGCTAAAGCCCTGCTCTGAACGAGCCATGCCGTGACGGACGACGGTTTGGGAAAGTTTTATGGTCAAGCCGAACGGCCGATTAGTACGGGTCAGCTGCACGCATTACTGCGCTTCCACCTCCCGCCTATCAAGGTCGTAGTCTTCGACCGGCCTTCTTATGCCGCCGAAGCGGCATTGGGAGACCTTATCTTGAGGCGAGCTTCTTGCTTAGATGCATTCAGCAATTATCTCTTCCGGACTTCGCTACCGAGCGATGCCCCTGGCGGGACAGCTCGATCACAAGAGGTCCGTCCATCCCGGTCCTCTCGTACTAGGGACAGCTCCTCTCAAGTCTCCTGCGCCCACACCAGATAGGGACCGAACTGTCTCGCGACGTTCTGAACCCAGCTCACGTACCGCTTTAATAGGCGAACAGCCTAACCCTTGGGACCTTCTACAGCCCCAGGATGCGATGAGCCGACATCGAGGTGCCAAACCTAAGCGTCGATGTGAACTCTTGGCTTAGATCAGCCTGTTATCCCCGGCGTACCTTTTATCCGTTGAGCGATGGCCCTTCCACGCGGGACCACCGGATCACTAGACCCAGCTTTCGCTCCTGCTCGACCTGTGTGTCTCGCAGTTAACCCGGCTTATGCTCTTGCACTCCGCAGCGGGTTTCCAATCCGCTTGAGCCGAGCTTTGGGCGCCTCCGTTACCGTTTAGGAGGCGACCGCCCCAGTCAAACTACCCGTCTGGCCGTGTCCCCCGACCCGTCGCGGGCCGTAGGTTAGAGCGACAGAACGATCAGGGTGGTATTTCACTGGCGCCTCCCCCCCAGCCGAAACCAGGGGTTCCCAGGCTCCCACCTATGCTACGCAGACCGTCCCGTTAATCATGGCCAGAGTGCAGTAAAGGTGCACGGGGTCTTTCCGTCTAGGTGCGGGCATCCGGCGTCTTCACCGGAACCACAAATTCGCCGAGTCACTCGCCAAGACAGTCGCTCTGTCGTTACGCCATTCGTGCAGGTCGGAACTTACCCGACAAGGAATTTCGCTACCTTAGGACCGTTATAGTTACGGCCGCCGTTCACCGGGGCTTCAGTTCGGGCCTTCGTCCCAATTGCTTGAGGCTAAGCCCTTGCTTTAACCTTCCGGCACCGGGCAGGCGTCACCCCCTATACGTCGTATTCGACTTTGCAGAGAGCTGTGTTTTTGTTAAACAGTCGCAGAGCGCGTTTCACTGCGGCCCCCTCGGGCTATCAACCCTACCGGGGCACCCCTTCTCCCGAAGTTACGGGGCTAATGTGCCTAGTTCCTGAGCGAGTGTTCTCTCGAGCGCCTGTGGAGATTGTCCTCGTCTACCTGTGTCGGTTTGTGGTACGGGCACCCAGCGGACTCCTTAGAGGTTTTTCCTGGCAGCGTGAAATCCAGGACTTTGTGGCCGTGCGGCCTCGGGACCTGTCTCACCGTTGAATGACCCCGTGGATTTTCCTGCGGGATCCGGCTTACACAGACCCATCGGGATTTCCATCGCCCGACTCCTGTATCCTTCTGCGTCACCCCATCGTGATAACGCCCGCTAGGTGGGGCAGGAATGTTGACCTGCTGTCCATCGGCTACGCCTCTCGGCCTCACCTTAGGTCCCGCCTAACCCTGAGCGGATTAACCTTCCTCAGGAAACCTTAGACTTTCGGCGACACGAGTTCTCATCGTGTTTATCGCTACTTATGCCGGCAGGGTCTCTTGCGTGGCGTTCAGCAGTCCTCTCGGTCCGCCTTAAGACTCCACACAATGCTCCCCTACCAAAGTGCAGCGGCTTTCGCCGTCGCACATTCCGAAGCTTCGGTCGCAGGCTTAAGCCCCGTTGGATTGTCGGTGCATGATCGCTTGACCAGTGAGCTGTTACGCTTTCTTTAAAGGATGGCTGCTTCTAAGCCAACCTCCTGGCTGTCCGAGCGATCACACGTCCTTTCCCACTTAGCCTGCAGTCCGGGACCTTAGCTGTCGGTCTGGGTTCTTTCCCTCTCGACCACGAAGCTTATCCCTCGTAGTCTCACTCCCGTGCTGCTGTCCGCGGCATTCGCAGTTTGGTTGGATTCGGTAACCTTGGTTGGTCCCTAGTCCATCCAGTGCTCTACCACCGCGGCAGACCACACGAGGCTGCCCCTAAAGGCATTTCGGGGAGAACGAGCTATCACGGAATTTGATTAGCCTTTCACCCCTACCCTCAGCTCATCCGAGCTGTTTTCAACCAACACCGGTTCGGTCCTCCAGCCGCGGTTAAGCGGCCTTCAACCTGGCCAAGGGTAGATCATCCCGCTTCGCGTCTATTCCCACAGACTATACGCCCTATTCGGACTCGCTTTCGCTACGGCTCGCTAACGCTTAACCTCGCCTGTGAGAATAACTAGCCGGCTCATTAAGCAAGAGGCACGCCGTCAGGCGTCCCGACCGAAGTCGGGATAGCCCTCCGACTGCTTGTAAGCATACGGTTTCAGGTTCTATTTCACTCCCCTCGCAGGGGTGCTTTTCACCTTTCCCTCGCGGTACTAGTTCACTATCGGTCGCCAGAGAGTATTTAGCCTTGGAGAGTGGTCTCCCCAGTTTCCCACGGGATTTCCCGTGTCCCGTGGTACTCAGGATCCCGCTTCGAGTCCGGTAAGCTTTTGGTTACGTGGCTCTCACACTCTATGGCCCTGCTTTCCAGCAGATTCACCTAGCTTCCGGATTGGTAACTCTACTCACGCGGTCCTACAACCCCCCGATTCAAAGAATCGGGGTTTGGGCTGTTCCGATTTCGCTCGCCGCTACTCTCGGAATCTCGGTTGATTTATTTTCCTCCAGGTACTGAGATGGTTCACTTCCCTGGGTTCGCTCGCACCCGCCTATGGATTCAGCGGGCCGTATCCCGAGTTCATCGGGATGGGTTTCCCCATTCGGAAATCCCCGGATCAAAGCCTGCTTGCGGCTCCCCGAGGCTTATCGCAGCTTGCCACGTCCTTCATCGCCTTCTGGCGCCAAGGCATCCACCGTACGCCCTTAGTAGCTTGACCATAAAACTTACCCAACGCGTCGTCTCGGTGGCGCATCCCGAACGAGTCGGAACACGCACAAAAAAACGGATGGATAAGCTCGCCTTTCCACAAATTGCTCTGCTCGAGCAGAATTTGCAGATTACGTCGTCGCGGTCTTTCGCAAGAGCGCGACGCGTAATGCCAGCCTTATTCAGTTGTCAAAGAACTTTTTCTCCGCGCCCGGCGGAGTGTCCCAATGTGATCGGGACGCCGAGGGGATTCCCCTCGGCCGGAAAACAAAAAACCCGGCGTCGAGCGCCGGGCCAAACCGTCCTCACAACATCAGGACGGCTTTGCGCGATGCTCGACTGCGATCTATCCTGTATTCGTGACTGACCTCACTGCGGGCTTACTTGCCGTAAGCTCAATGGCCCCCAGCATGCCCCACAGGTGCTGGACAATCTGCAAGTATAGCAAGTTAAAAAATTCCGTCAAGCCTCGTCTTCGCTTTTTTTCCACCCCTGTGCAAATCAGGCAACCCCTGTGAATCGCGCCCCCCAACGGTCTCGCACCTGCTCGGGCGCATTAGCTTTGCCTGCGGGCACCGTTTGAGGCTTCTGGCGAGGAAGGTTATCTGCTCGTGCGGCCGGAACACCACGCCACTATCAAATCGTGTGGAACCTCGGCTCGGTGTCCGCGGTCGGTGGTGTAGTCGGTCCCGCGCGGGGTGCTTGGTTCGCCCGAACCAGATACCGTTTCATCTTGGGGCAGTAGTCTTGGTCTCGGCCAGTAGCTGAACTGCGGTGTGTGTGCGAAAAAAAATAGTTTGGCACAGCCCAGTTGACCCCATGATCCGCTGGTTCCCCCCCGATCGGTTGCCGGGGCTAGTCCGGGTCGTGCGACCCCTCTTTCTTCTCGAAGTCCTGGTTCACGACGAGACTCCTCGTTCCGGGCGGCAGCACTTGCAGCGTCTTGAGGAATTCGATGACGCAGTCTTTTTCGTACGCTGGAAGCACCTCAAAGGCCTGGCGCGAGCTGAATGCCTCCCCTGCGTGGGCCAGCACGGCTTCACGCATGGTGGTGAATTTCCCGTGGTGCATGAACGGTCCGGAGTTGGCCACGCCCCAGAGTTTGCGTGTCAGGAGCCTCGTATTCCCGGCGAAGAACTTGCTCGAGGTCGCGGGCTGGTTCTGATCGAGAGCCTCGGCGTTGGGGTCGTTGGGGCCGGCGGTGATGTCGTGCAGCTTCAGATCGCTGAACGCCGGAACCCACACCACGCCGTGGGCATCCGGCTTGAGGCGCGGCGGAGGCAGCTCGTGGCTGGTCAGATCCACGCGCAGCGTTGGCGCGTCTCCGAGCCGCAGGTTGCCCGACGGATTGTATGGATTGGGCTCGGTGAAAATCCATCCTTGGTTCGTCAGTGGCAGCCGCGGAATGTGGCACGCCGCGCAGCCCACAGTTCTCAGGCACGCGCAGACAGACGGCTCACGTCCCCGCAAACGACCCAGTTCTCTAGTGCGCCGACATACTTCGTGCTGTCGTTACTGTTTCCTCGCGACGAAGGTTATAGCCTGTCCGGCGTCTTTGGCTATCACTCGGACCTCCTTGGCATGGTCATCGAGCACAAAGTCGAAATGACCAGTGCCACCACCGGGGCTGAAGGTCAAGGTCATCGAGCCGGTGCAGTTGGGGTTCACGGTATATGGGCCCGAGAATGTTTCCTGCCCAATTTTGCCCCCGAAGCTAAACGTGTCGCTGGCAAACAAGTTCCCCTGCCCGTCAAATGTCACTACACCTATGTTGGCAAAGAGCACAAACGCGCCAATCGGTGCAGGCAGTGCGGATGACCCTGTGACGAATCCCTGGCCGGTGAACCCAAAGCTGCCACGCAAGGTCTGCAGGGTACAGACTCCATCCTCGTCAGCACGCACTTTGGGCACGATGCCCCCTTGATAGTCCACCCACAGGGCGAGCACGACGGCAACGAGCATTACCAGCGCACCAGGATGCCCAAGATAGTGGCTAATCGTTTTCATGTTGTTCTCCTTTTCTTGCAGGTTGTGTTGGCTTCAACCTAAGTTTTTCTGGCCTTGTGATGGCGCTGAACTTCGCCTAGCCAGTCGGATACGTCAATGCTCTAGGACTCCTTTCCGCCACAAGTAATCCTCACCAGCTAATCCAAAGGCTGGAATAGACTTGTGGTGCATCTCATCAGGGTCCCCCACTTCTCCGAGGATTGACGCACGGTTCGTTGGTGGTAGCATCAAAGCTTTCGGCGGGGTTTTGAACGAAACTCCATGTCAGGCCAGCACTTCTCCTTCGGCGCATTTGAAGTGGATTTGGAGGCGGGAGAAGTACGCAAGCACGGCATCCGCCTCAAGCTGCAGGAACAACCCTTTCAGGTGCTCGCTCTGTTGCTGAGGCGGCCAGGCCAGGTGGTGACTCGCGAGGAGTTGCGTACTCAGTTGTGGTCGGCTGACACCTTTGTGGACTTCGAGCATGGCCTCCATTCCGCCATTAATAAACTGCGTGAGGCCCTGGGGGACTCAGCCGATAACCCGCGTTTCGTAGAGACGCTTCCCCGTCGTGGCTATCGTTTCGTGGGTACGGTGGACTCCGTGTCAGGGCCAGCGCCGGCTCCAGACATAGGGCGCGGAATGCAGGCTCAAACGGCAGCGCGCACCGCCACCTCAGAAGTCCCCACCTCCCCTGAAACAGCGGGCCCGATGCTTGTGTCCCGCCGACGAGACCATAGCGTGCTGGTTGCGGTGGGAACCCTGGCTGCGTTTGTTGTCGTTCTTGCCGACTTGAACGTGGGCGGTTGGCGCGATCGCCTGCTCGGACGCGGGGCGGCACCGCCTCACATTAAATCGCTGGCCGTGCTGCCTCTGGCAAACCTCTCGGGCGATCCGGCGCAGGAATACTTCGCGGACGGGATGACCGAAGCGTTGATCAGCAACCTGGCGCAGATTCGCGCGCTCAGCAGGGTGATCTCGCGGACTTCGGTGATGCGTTACAAGGGGAGCCGCAAGTCACTCCCGGAAATTGCGCAGGAGTTGAATGTAGATGCGGTGATCGAAGGCACGGTGCAACGGTCAGGCGGGCGCGTGCGTGTCACCGCGAAGTTAATTCCGGCGGCGACCGACTCGCCTTTGTGGGCGCGCGATTACGAGCGAGATCTGAGCGATGTGCTGAAGTTGCAAAGCGACGTGGCGCGCGCGGTCGCGGATGAAATCCGCATTCAGGTCACCCCGGAGGAACGGGCGCGGCTGGCCGCGGCGCGCAACATCAATCCGCAGGCTCACGAGGCATACCTACTTGGCCGTCACCATCTCCGTACCAACGAAGAAGATTTGCGCCAAGCGATCGGACACTTCGAGCGGGCCATTCAACTGGCTCCCGATTACGCCGCCGCTTATGCCGGGCTGTCCAATGCGTGGCTGCAACGAGGCACCTGGGGAACGAAAAACCAAAAAGAAGTGGCGCCACTTGCGCATGACAACGCATTGAAGGCAGTGGCGCTGGATCCGCAACTCGCTGAGGCGCATGTCGCGCTGGGTTTGGTCAAAATCTTTGATTGGGACTGGGCAGGCACGGAGCAGGAAATCACACGTGCGTTAGAACTTGATCCGAATAGCGCGGAGGCGCATCGCACTTATGGCGAGCTGCTGTCGGCGCTGGAACGCCACGCTGAGGCGATCAGAGAAATGCAACGCGCCGAAGAACTGGACCCGCTCTCGTCGGTGATTCAATCACGCTATGCCCGTGCGCTGTGGCGCGCCCGGAAGTACGAAGAAGCGGTACTGCATGTGCAACGGGCGATTGAACTGGATCCCAATCCCGGGAATGTTATGCCATATTGGATACTCGGAGATCTCTACGTAGAAATGGGCAGATACGATGAGGCGATCGCCAGTCTCAAGAAGGCTCAGTCGCATGGCGGAAACGCTGTGGGGATCTCCGCTGACGTCGCGGGCGTCTACGCGCGAATAGGGAAGCAGAAGGAAGCGCGGCGGATGCTTGAAGAGTTGAAGGCCACGACCGACCCGGCCAGTTTCTCAAATGTTGAACTAGCACACGCTTACACCGCGCTCGGTGACAAGGATGAAGCCTTCAAAGTGCTTTTCCGCTTGGTCGAAGAGCGTAACAGCTACGCTACCTATATCAAGGCACAACCTCCGTTAGACAACCTGCATTCCGACCCGCGTTGGAAAGAGCTGCTCCGCCGCATGAATTACCCGCCGGAATAATCTGGCTATGGAGCCATGACCACAACGGGGTCTAACAAGCGCATGCAGCGGAGGCCGCGAAGCGAATCTCTTATCTTATATATCCCTCAGTGTTCGGCGCGGCCCGCTGATGCGCAGCGTTATGCCAGCACAGCTTGTTATGGGTTGGTGCATCTCTTCCATTCCATAGCTAGAAGGGGCTACACGACCGCCCCTTTCGTGTCAGAACCGCTCGGATCGCTTTGAGAAACGCTCGGTCTGTATGATCTGGCTGGCAGTCGATCCGCGGCTCGACCCCCTGCGCTCCGACCTACGCTTCCAAGACCTGGTGCGCCGGGTTGGCTTCCCCCCATAAATCCAAGCTCGAAAACAAAGAATCGAAGTCTGAGGCACGAGCTTTTTTGCCGGGCGAGCGGCACGGTCCCGGGTAGCGGGCGCCCCCAGAACCGTGTGTGGCCTCCCGCGGGATGCAAGCACTGGAAAATGCACGTGTTGTGAGATAGGTTGTAGGCTCTCCGGAGGGAGAATGGCCGCGCCACAGGAACGCAAGCAATTCTCAACGGTTCTGATCACTGGCGGCACGGATGGCTTGGGGCGGGCCGCGGCGCTGCTGCTGGCCGAACAAGGCTATCGCGTGTTTGCCGCAGGGCGAAACCCGGAGCGCCGCGCGCAATTGGAAGCCTACGCGCGCGAGCGCGGGATGCCGCTGGAAACCGTCGAGATGGACGTCTGCGACGACGGTTCCGTGGACCGCGCGGTAGCCCAGGTGCGCTCCAAGGCGGGGCCTATCGAAATCCTGATTAATAACGCCGGCATCGGCTACCTTGCGCCCATGGAGATTGTGGAGATCGAGCACCTGCAGCGACAATTTGAGACGAACCTCTTCGGCGTGGTGCGCGTCACCCAGCGCGTGCTGCCTGAGATGCGCGAGCGCCGCAGGGGCCGGATCATCAACATGAGTTCAGCCGCGGGCAAGGTGGCCCAGCCGCTGTACGGCCCGTACTCGGCGAGCAAGTTTGCTCTCGAAGCGATCAGCGACGCGTTGCGCGTGGAGGTTTCCGCGTTTGGGATTGCTGTCGTGTTGATCGAGCCGGGTTACATCCCTACGGGCTTTCAGGGCGTTTCCATGGAGCTGTCCTCACCCTATGCCCCGGCGGCGGAGAACGGCCCCTACAAAACGCTTTACAGAAATTTTAAGAAGGCGAGGAATAGATCCCTCAGCGCGTCGCCCTACACTCCCGAGGATTGCGCGCGCGTCATCCTTCGGGCCATCCGCGACAATCCGCCGCGGCCGCGCTACACCGTCACGCGGCTGGCCCGCGTGGCCACCTGGGTCAAGCGGCTGCTCTCCGACCGCGCGCTCGACCGGTACATGATCCGGACGTACTGGCGCGAGCGCGGCTAGTGCCGTTCCAACTATTTAGAGCTATCCTCAAGAATGAGAAGCCGCATCACTTCGATGGGGAATGAACGCGGACCGTAGGCGAATCAAGTTAGAACGGCTCTAACTCAGAGGCTTCCGGCAGAAATACGCCACCACGAGCCCCAGCACGATCAGTTGCACGCCGCCTGCGAACATCCACTTCAGCGCCAGCGTGTACGGGATGGGATAGACGACGTACTGGATACAGGCTGCCGGAACAACCGCCAGCAGGGTCATCAGGACTCCGTAGCGAATGCCCTGACCCGGCCAGGGCTTGTTCTCGATGTTGCGCGTGTAGACCCAGGCGAACACTACGGTGAAGATTAAGTCCCCGACCCACATCACCCAACGTTTGTGCATCATGAGTGTTTCGGACCGCCAAACGCCTGCATAGTCGCGATAGACGGGCAGGAGCCAAACGCCATGGATGAGGTAACCCAGCGCGAGCAGCAGCGCGTAACCCACTACCACGGCCGGAACCAGCTTCTTGAGTTCCATGGTTGCCTCCTTTCTCCCATCTCGGCATCACAATTCCGCCGAGGGTGAGGCTGGCCCGCCGGTAAAGCGCACGGGTCAGTTGCTGACCTGGGGCGAGATGCTGGCCTCGCGGATGGCAAGAAACTGCTTGCTCCATGTTGCATGCACAGGACTCTCCGCGTAGCGGTCGGCCGCCTCGCGGTTCTCAAACTCGATCACAAATGCGGCGTGGTAGTCGCGCGGCTGCATCCGGACGGCCTTCAGCCAGATGTTTTTGATGCCCGGAATTTGCGCGGCCATTTCCTTGACGCCGTCGAGCGCCTTTTGTTTGGCGGCGTCCGAGGCATCGGCCTTCCACTTGATCAGCGAAATATGAATGATGGTCTTGGGCTGGCCAAACTTGCTCTGGCTCGCAGCATAGCCGCCCCAAAAAATGAGCGCGGGGGCGAGGATGGCCAGGGCGATGCGAAGTTTTGCGTTCATGAGCGTCTCCTTGAGAGAAGGAATGCGTGAAGTGTAAGCGACCCTCGCGCGAGTGCGCAAGCCAGGGAGTTTGCAGGGGCGTCCGCCGCGGCGGGCGCCCCTACAGCCCCTGGCCGGAGAGAGCCGGCTACGGAAGCAGCCCGATGGCGCGCCAAAGCGCGCCCTTACGCTTTCTTCCGCAGAATCATGAAGTGTTTCTTGCGCAGCAGTTCTGCCGAAGACAGTCTGACAAAACTTGGTTTGACGTCGTCAAAGCCGTGTGCCAGCAGGAAGTCGCGCGCGTCGTAGCCGGGGTCAATGTGCATCGGCGCAGTGCTGTTGGGACCGTCGTAGTACGTGGCCACGAGCAACCCGCCCGGTCGAAGCAGCTCCCTCCACCGCTCAAACACTGGCTCAAGGTCCACCAGATGCTCGATAACGTCGAGACAATACGCGACATCGTAAGGGCCTTCGAGCTCGCTTAATTCGTGCACGATTTTCAGGGGGAGGCGTTCGCGCTCGGCGCGCCATCGAAGATAGTCCACCGACTCGCCGGGCACGTCGAGGTAGGTGGTGTCCACCGCTGCGCGGGCCAGTGCGCGGCTGAAGTTGCCGTTGCCTCCGCCGAAGTCGAGCACGCGCCCACGCGCGAGGCGGAGCAGGTCCAGTGTGTACACGATGTGCTTGTATAGCAGATGATGCTGGCAATTGGTGTAGAGATAAAGCCGCGCGTTCCGGCTATACCACGCGGTGACCTCGGCCTGGCCCTGAGGTTTCGAGCGCCGCCAGTCCTCGCCGAGTCGCGCCCCGCTTTCAGCCATCATCTGCACCACGGTTTCGCGGGGCTCGTTACAGAACCCCTGAAGATTCTCGACCAGGTCGTCGAAGTTTTTCAGGTTCTGCTCGACCGCTTCGGCGTACAAGTGCGCTACCCCAGCCGTCCACAGGAATGTGGCCGCGGCCGTGCCCAGTGAGCGAGTCAGTCCAAAGCAAAGCGCGGCTGTAAAAGCACCAGAGAGCGCCTGTGCCGGGAAAGAGCGCGGCCGCAACAGAGCCAAGGCCAGGAAGGCGAACGCCAGTAGCAGTGGTGCGATCAGCACGGTGGGCACGGTTCCATACCCGGCGAATACTTGCGGGCCGTGAGCCACTAACAAGAGGGCAAAATCCACGGCGGCATACACGGCCGCAAGCGCGGTGAGGCGCGGCGGGTCTGCCTCTTTTAGATCATAGGGCAGTGGCCGGAGCAGGATTTTCACCAAGACCAGATGCAGGACCGCGGCAAACAGCACCGCTGCAAGCGCAGCCCACGCCTGTGAGGCCGCCACAACCAAACCTGTGAGGGCTAGAACGAACCAGCGCGCGCGGGCCACCCAGCGCGGCCGACGGATCGCTCCCGCGTCCAGACCCAGATAGTTCGGCAGGTAGTAGGCGGCCCACAGAAGGCCGAAGGCGAGCAAGCCTCCGGCGATGCGGGCCCACAGCGGCGCCCGCCCGCGCACGGTTTGCACGAGCAACGCGCCACACCCCAATCCGGCAGGTAGAAGCCGCCAGCGCTGGCGCTTGAGAAACGTGCGTTGCTCTTCGTAGTCCATGGGAGCGCCGGGGCGGCATGTTAGCATGGCCGGCGGCGAAGAAACCAACGCCGGAGAAATGGACGGCTGGAATAAAAAGCAAACGAGCGGCATCGCCGCGGGAGGCCGATAGGTTGCCAGAGGCTCGCTACGGTTTCGGCTTTGGGGCAAATTTCATATCCACGACCGGGTGCAGCTCCCAAATTGTCGCGGCGTGCATGCACTTCTTGCCGCGGGGCTTGGCGTCCCCGACGTGGTGGGCGTCGAAGAAAACTTGGCCGGTCACTTGCACGTACGGCGGATGTTGCATGACCGAACCACAACGCGACGGCTCTTGCTGGTTCAGGGTTCTGGCTCTTAGAAAGTCTCGGACAGCTTGAAACAGCGGCCGGGACTCCGGCGACGCCTCAAAGGCCGGATCGGGATTGGGCACCTCGACGATGAGGCAATGGTCGCCGGAGGTTGGGCTGGCACTGATTTGGATGTGATAGTCGCCGTCGTTTTCCAGGGCCACCAGCCACAGCCAGCCCTTGAGGGTCACCAAGTCTCCCTCTTTCACATTGAGCGAGTTATTAAACGGAGGGATGCGCGTCTGCTGGAAGAGTTTGTCGGCTTCGTTCGCTGCGGGCGGATCGACCAGGGCGATGAAATCCGCGATCGCAACGGTCTTGGCGTGTGCCGGGTCGGAACCGCTGGGCAAGCTGGTCTTCACCGACCACCGATCAACGCCCTTCACAATCGGTTTGTTACTCGGGATGCATTGCCCGCAACTCAGCTTGCCCGCCGGGGTCGAAGCTGAAGCCGGCTGCGCCTCCGGTGTGCTTGGTGATGTGGTGGGAGCTTTGGTGTGTTTCTCCGGTGCGGGAAGGGATTTCTTTGGCTCTTGGGCCGCTAGCGAGCCCGTCAGCAGCAGGATTGCCAGCGCCGCGAGCAATGGTTTCATCGGTCCCCCAAGCTTGAATGGGCGATTCAAGCGCCAGATGTTAACCGTTTCATGATTTCCGTCAACTCAGATGTCGGATTTGAGCCTCCCGGCGACAAACCATGGGCGCATCGCCCCTGCCGCGGACGGGGTAGATTTCTACGATCTAGCGGGGCCTGTGCGCGGGCCTACGGTTTCTTGCGCAGCGTTGGGGCGCCCGGCTCGCGCGGCTTGCCCTCGCCGGCCTTCTGCACCGGCTCCGGCGGCGCGAGCACCCACTGCAACCCGCGCTCCTGATAAAGGGCGCCCACGATGAGTTTGGCTTCCGTACTGGCGATGGCGGGCAGCGCAGCGCGAATAAACGCTATGGCATCATCGGGGGCCGCCTTGTGGCTTTCGCCGCGGTCGAGCCTCTCGGTGGCGCGGGCCATTTGCTGGTCAGCGGCACGGAGGCGGGTGAGCCGGGGGTCGTTTTGCTTAAGCAGGTCGGCGAGAGTGGGTCCCGTGTCGTCCGGCGGGTAGCGAACCTCGACCAGCGTGCGCGGCTGGCCTTTTTCAGGTGGATAGAGCTGGGTGTAACTTGGCCGCAAGACGCGCGTGCGCCAGTACTCGCCCCTTAAAACCTCCTGCGCGAGGCGATACGCCAGGAGCCAGACCTCGGGCCCATAGCCGGGCTCATATCCCACCACGAGCAGCTCGGCCACAGGTTCATCCGGATGCAAGTCCAGCTTGTGATGGAGTTGGCTGGTCACCGCGCGCAAGCTCTCGAGGAACGTGACGCCGATTACTTCGATGTCGCTAGCCTGCGCCATCTCCGGTTTGGGCTGCGGGCGAGTGGCTTCGCTAAGCAGCGCCGGGAGGTCGCGGTCTAAGCGCACAAGCGGGCGCCCGGAAGCGGGCCAGACCCATTCGACCGCACCCAGCAGGATGCCTAGGCGGCGCTCCCCGAGCGGCAAAACCAGCGGCGGGCGTGAGTCCGGCTCAACGTGCTGTTCAACCGCGCCGATTACGATGGCGTCGCGGGCTACGTAGAGGACGACGCGGCCGGCGGCGAGATTGGCGACCACTTCCTGCTCGTTCTCCTGGGCGCGTAAAGAACTGGGAAGGAACCACAGAGAAACACAGAAGACCAGAGCGAGCGGGAGACCGACCGAAAAGCTGCTAAGGTTCCTTTGCATCGCACGGGCTGTTGACTGGGGGTCCTTGAGCATGGCGGCCTAGTAGTGTTGCTTGGTGTTCATTTGTGGTCGCTCGCGATCCTGGTCGCTTGGATGCGCGGTGGTGCTGCAGGATTGCTTCCGCGCGATGGCCTGGAGCGCCGTGATGGCCACAACGTTTGCAATGTCATCTGCCGAACACCCGCGCGATAGGTCATTCGCTGGCTTGGCGAGACCTTGCAAAATCGGCCCCAGCGCCAGGGCGCCGGCGGTGCGCTCGACAAGCTTGTAAGCGATGTTCCCGGCATCGAGGTCCGGGAAGATCAGTACGTTGGCGCGGCCCGCCACCGGTGAGCCCGGCGCCTTGCTCGCGCCGACCTCGGGCACCAGCGCGGCATCGGCTTGCAGCTCGCCGTCGGCAGGCAGTTCCGGGGCGCGGGCCTTGACGATGCGCAGCGCCTCGCGGATTTTTTCGACGTGAGGGTGCTCGGCTGAGCCTTTGGTGGAAAACGAGAGCAGGGCGACGCGCGGCTCAGTCTCCAGAAAAACGCGGGCGTTTTCGGCGGTGGCCAGCGCGATTTCGGCGAGTTCCGCTGCAGCGGGGTCGGGGATAACCCCGCAATCGGCGAAGAGCAGCGCGCCGCGGACTCCCAGCTCTATGCCCGGGCGCGCCGGCACGATCATCAGAAAAAAACTCGAGACCAGCTTGTACTCCGGTGCGAGGCCGATTGCGTGCAGTGCCGCGCGCACCGTCTCTGCCGTGGTGTTGGCCGCGCCACCCACCGAACCATCAGCGTGGCCGGCGGCCACCATAAGCGTCGCGAAGTAGAGCGGCCGGCGGGCGATCTCCGCGGCTTCCTCGAACGTAATGCCCCGGGCGCGGCGTCGCTCGAAATAAATCTGCGCATACTCCTCGAGCCGGGGACTCGCTACCGGGTCAAGCACGGAGATGCCGTCGAGCTTTGCACCCAACTCCGCGGCCGTTGTGTGGATGAGTTTCGTGCGGCCCAGCAGCGTCAGCTTCGCGTAGCCTTCGCGGGCGACGCGCGCCGCCCCGGCGATGGCGCGGCGGTCCTCGCCCTCAGGCAGAACGATATGCTGCGGATACACTCGCGCGCGATTTTTTAGTTTTTCCAGAAGGCCCATGGCTCGATCCAACTTACCACAAATCGCCCCGCGAGGACCGGGCAGCTTCGCTCGCGCTGAGTAAAGACAAATCGACACGGCTCAGAGTTCGCGCGGATGCCTAGGTGGACAGATCGCGCCGGGCTTGACAAATCGGCCAGCGCCCATTTATTTGTCGCTGTCTCTTAGCCATTGCGCCAAGCGAATGAGAGCGAGGCGAGCGGGCGACGTTTTACATAAGATGAACCAGGTTTTAGTAAAATAGGGCGTTTCATCTCGGACGTGAGGGCTCGTAATGGGGTTGAGGAAACCGAAAAGCATCATTCATAACGGCAAGAAGCTCACCGAAATCCTCGAGGCGCACCTGCGGTTCTTCCGCGGCGAACCGGGCGGGGTGCGCGCCGATCTGTCCGGGGCCGATCTATCCCGCGCCGATCTGACCGATGTCAATCTGACTGATGCAATTTTGAAAAGTGCGCGACTAGAGGGAGCCGACTTGCGGAGGGCGAAAATAACGCGGGCCAACTTGTCCGGTGCCAACCTGCGCAGAGCTGACCTGCGCAACACCGACATGACCGAAGCAGTCCTCCCCGGGGCCGACCTGACCGAGGCGCAGGTTAGCGGAGTCGAGTTGTTCCGCTGCGATTTGAGCGGCGCGATCTTCCACCGGGCCAACTTGCGTAACGCCAATTTTCGCGGGGCCAACATCCGTGGCGCGGACTTCGCCGGGGCCGACATGAACGTCACCATTCTACGGGAGACCGACCTCAGTGGTGTGGACCTCTCCGCTGTGGACCTGTCCACCACGCTGATGCCCCGCAGCTATACCCCTACCGTCGAAAAGAAGTAATTTACCGCCCTGTGTCACTTGAGAGTTTGAATCGACATCATCGAACTTCTTAGTGGGATAGACGACCTAATTGGTCTTCCGAAGAGGGCTCTCATCCATTACGGGATGCCCTCGTCTTGTTCGCTGCTAAGAATGACGTGGTCCACTGGGGGATCGCCCAGCGCATCAGATTCTGTTTCGGCCCGGCTTAGGGCAGGGGAGTGGAGAAATGCTCATGAACGATCAGCCACTTTCCGCCGCGCTCCTCCCAAATCGCCGTGTGGCGGCCATCGAGTTCCATTGTTTCGCCCGTTTTGCGCTGCCCCGACAGGTGGAAGGTTTCCGTGGTCCACACAATCGCGCCTCGGCGGCTGACCTTGAGATCATTGTACGGGGTGAGTTTGAGCTTGAGAACCGTTCTCAAACTATTGTTCATGTCCACGTCAAAGCTAATAAATTCGCTGAACGTCTTGCGGGTGCCTTCCTTGTACTCTTCCCATCCGTTGTATTTCAGTGGCGCGATGTTATAGAAAACGAGTCCCGGATCTTTCGCATAGAGCTGCGCGGCGATATCGGGATTCAGCGTGTTCCAAGCGGCATAGTAACGGGCTATGAGAGCATGGAATTCATCTTCGCCCTGCCGTATCTGGGCGAATGAAGTGAACATCGAAAGCAGCAACAGCGCAGTAGGTAGCGTGCCTTTGAGCGCCATTCTCATCTCGCTTCTCCTTCCACTTCTCCTTATTACTGTGTGCGAACAGAGATTCGTCCTGAATCAATCAGCCCTTGTTTTTGCCCCAAACAGCGGGCCCATCTAGGGGAGGGAATCCGCCCTTGGTTGGCCATCTTAGGCCGCATTCGCTGGCAAGTCAACGCGCCGGAGGTTAGAAACCACATAGTTTATGCGGATCGTCGCGAGGCCGGCGTGGATATGTCACCAGCCTTTATGCCTTTGCGCATGCGGGCCGGGTTCAATCCCTGCCAGGGATGCGACTGTGTGTTGAGCGCTCCACGAGACAGGCGCATCGGCCCGGTACTACAGTACCGATTTGATTTTGGGACTTGCACTTTGTAACGAGTTGTACCATTCTGTCGCCTGTCCCCCGCGAAGTAAAAGTCTACCTCAAGAGGTAAGCAACGCAGATCTCTACCCCCAGCCGTAGGAATCTGTGTAGGTCACCGAGAAAACCGAGAGCCAAAACGCTACGCTCCTTTTCATCGGCACAGTTCCCATTGTTGGGCAGTGATCGAAGGCCACTAGTTCGTTCGTTGTTGCCAAATCGGGATCGCCTCAGCCGCGTGCTTCCCCTCACCACGCTGTGCCTGCTGGCCATGATTGGCAAAACGAAAAATAGGAAAGGAGAAAGCAATGAGAAACATTTCGCCCTCATTATTGAAGCGTTGGAGCGGTCTAGTTTTGGTGGCGGTTCTTT
The DNA here is from genome assembly GCA_003224235.1 of Acidobacteriota bacterium. Classification (GTDB taxonomy): domain Bacteria; phylum Acidobacteriota; class Terriglobia; order Acidiferrales; family UBA7541; genus QHYU01. The sequence goes on along the minus strand of QHYU01000176.1, from coordinate 42,220 downwards.
TGGCCCTGGCTCTACCAGGGCAAGCGAGCGCACAGGACAATGTCGGAGGACACTTCGGCGTTGCCTTCCCACTGTTTACTCGGGCCCAAGGGAGGACCACAAGCCTCGGGGACAAGTTCGTTGTCGCTTTTCCCATGGGGATCACGCTCAAGCCGAGCAAGGAGGGAGCTCCGCTGCTGTTCGACCTCGAACTGGTTCCTGCGATTCAGTCAGCACCGCGACAGGTCAATCTCACCGTCCATCCAGGGATCCTGAAGCCCCTTCGCCACAACTTTGTCGCTGGCATGCGCGTGGCCTTTGACGTCGGGCAATCCTCTTGGGGACTTACGCCACTCATCGCGCGGAGCTTTTCGATCCGGGAGCACAAGAACAATCACTGGTTTGTGGAACTGGACATGCCCATGCGCTGGCAGAAACCCCCAGCCGGGAGAGCCACCCACTCCGTCGCGCTGGCCCTGCACATGGGCAGAACATTCTGACCGCGAATCTTCGGACCAAGGCCCCAGCGGGCGACTGAGATCGGGACGCGCTCAATTTCTTGTGTCGCGATTCGCATCCCAGCTCAGTTAGCCCGCTTGGGCGCCAAGAGCGAAGCGGCTGCGCAGACGAAGTCGTGGATAATAGTGACTCTTCAGAGCGCTTGAGCGCGCTCCTGGGTAGGTCTTTGCGCAAGACAGGAAGAACTCGGAGATCTGTATCTACATCAAGAAATGAAATGAGATGTGGGAATTCTGCACAAGTTAGGTATTGGCCTGGACAAGCCGACGCGCGAGTGATCTAACCTACGGTCTTCTAGCCTGATAACAAATCACTTATAGCATTCCCAGATTGGTATGCGATCTGCTCTAAAGATGAGTACGGGCATGAAAACACCGGAGAAAAAAAACGGCAAGAGTAACGGTCGGAACGGAAGTAGGGGGACACCACCGACTAAGCTACAGACGGAACTGCTTGAGATGCCCGCCTGGGTTCCCCAGTCCATGGAGCCCGGTTCCGTGTTCCTGCTTCGCAATCGCTCTGAACTTCGCGCCGAGCACGGGCCCCATGGCTTCTGGGCGGTTCTAGCTTGCCCTCAGTGTGGGACTCTGGGACTGATTACAGAACCTCAGTATCGGGGTGAGCATTCCGTGATGTGCGGCTCGCCCCACTGCTCTTGTCATTTTTTGATTCACGACCACTCGCGGCTCGAGTACCTCCCCAACCACTGAGAACCTGCAGCACCTCCTAGTCTAGAAGTTGGTCCGGATATCATTGTCCGCTGCAATGTGGCGCAGTGTGGTGATGAGTTCGCCATCGTTGGTGCTGAGCTGTGCCACGCGGGTGATTCCGCGACTGTGGATGGTGATCAACGGGCTATGCCCTGGTGAGACCGCTTCAGGAGGGATGCGCACCAGATCACCTGTGCTTAGCATCACATAGCTGCCGGGCTCGTTGATTTCATTGAAGTTCAGAACCTTAACGGCCTTACCAAAACTGGTTTCAGTTGGTTCCGCCATCGCCTTCCTCCTTTGGTTAGGACTAGCCGAAGCTGCCCTGCCTGCCGCATAGCACATCCTAAAGGGGCTGTCAAGCGCTATCCAAGGTATGGTAGGCCCTCAACCGTACCTCCAATAGCTAGTAGGCCTGTGCGGGGCATTCCCGACAGCGCCGAGCCCAGCGGGCAGAATTTGAGGATCACTTGAAACCAAATCTGTTTAGCTGCAGCTAGCTGAGCAGCATCGCGGAGAATGATAGAAGCCGACTGATTCCGCCTGCCGGCTCGGATGGGGTCCGGGCTACTTGCCAGCCACATGCTGGACAGGTTCGTCGGGGCCGTGGCCGCGCCCGGGATTGCGTCGGCGGGTTTCGATGCCCAAGCGTTTAATCTTTTGGTTAAGGGTGGAGAGCGGGATCTGGAAACGTTCGGCGGCCTCAGTCTGGTTCCAGGCGGTGCGTTCGAGCATGTCCACGATGACGCGCCGTTCGACCTCCTCCATGATCTGAAACAGCGAAGGAGCGGAGCTGTCCGCGCCGGTGCGCGCGCCGGGTTCGCCCGGTAGCGGGGGCATGAACTCCGCCAGTTGCAGCCGGACTCCCTTGACGATCTCTTTGGTGCGGCTGTTTTCCGGCAGCAGGTCGCTATCCATCTGCTCCTGGGTGGAGAGCACGACGGCGCGCTCGACGACATTTTCGAGTTCACGGATGTTGCCCGGCCAGTCGTAGTCCATCAGGAGTTTCATAGCGGGAGTGGTGAAGCGCCGTAGCGGCTTTGCATTTTCCTCGCAGTAACGCCGGAGAAAGTGGTCGATCAGCAGGGGAATATCTTCCTTGCGGTCGCGCAGCGCCGGCAGGTTGATGGCAATGACATTGAGCCGGTGGAAGAGGTCTTCGCGAAAGCGGCCCTCGCGCACCAGAGTCACCAGATCCGCATTGGTGGCGGCCAGGATGCGGACGTCCACCTTGATGGTTTCGGTACCGCCCAGGCGCATGTACTCACGCTCCTGAATCACGCGCAGCAGCTTGGCCTGGGTTTCCGGGCCGATGGTGCTGATTTCGTCGAAGAAAATGGTGCCCTGGTCTGCCACCTCGAACAGGCCTTTCTTCGAAGCCACGGCACCCGTAAATGCGCCCCTGAGGTGGCCGAACAGTTGGGATTCGAGCAGGTCCACAGGCATCGAGCCGGTATTGACCGGCACGAAGGGCTTGTCGGCTCGCGTCGAGGCGGAGTGGATGGCCTTGGCGATCAGCTCCTTTCCGGTGCCGCTCTCTCCGGTGATCAAAACCGTGGAGCGCGATGGGGCCACCTGGGTGACCAGATCGAGGACGGCCAGCATGTTCTCGCTCTTGCCAATAATGTTTGGAAAGTTGTAGCGCTGCTTGAGCGCGCGCTTCAGTTGGAGATTTTCCTCGCGCAGGCGGCGACCCTCGACCGCCTGGGCCACCTGGGCCAGCAGCTCGTCGTTGGACCACGGCTTGGTAATGTAGTCTTGCGCACCGCTCTTGAATGCGGCGCGAGCCGTATCGATCGAGGCGTAGGCGGTAATCAGCACTACCGAAAGATGCGGGTCGCGGCGGCGAATCTCGCGCAACAGCTCCAAGCCGTTGCGGTCCGGCAGGCTGACGTCTAGCAACAGCAGATCGAAGGGTTGCTCGTCGAGCCGGGCCAGGCCGGCATCGCCGGTTTCGGCGCTTGCCACGCCGTAGCCCTCCGAACGCAGCAGCAGCTCGAGCCCCTCACGGATTTCGGCCTCGTCGTCGACTACGAGAATGGCGCCCTTGGTATTAGGCATGGACCGCCTTCCCCGCCACCGCCACCGGAAACTCCACGCGGAAGCAGGTGCCCTTGCCGGGAGTGGAGCGCACGTCGATCTTCCCAGCGTGTTCCTTGATGATGCCGTAGCTGACAGAAAGCCCAAGTCCGGTGCCGCGGCCGGAGGACTTGGTGGTGAAGAACGGATCAAAGATGCGGATCAAGTTATCGCGGGGGATTCCGATGCCCGTATCAGTGATCTCGATTTCGACATAACCATTGTGCGCGGCGGTGCGTACCTCGAGCATGCCGCCTGAGGGCATGGCATCGCGCGCGTTCATGAACAGGTTCAGGAAGACCTGTTGGAGGCGGTTGTTGGAGCCCAGCACAGGGGGCAGCCCCTTCTGCAGGGTCTTGATGACCTGGACGTGCGCGCTCCTGAAGGGGTGGGAGACCAGTGACAGGGTCTCCTCGACCACCGCATTGAGGTCCACCTTGGTGAACTCGGCCGCGCCGGTGCGCGAAAAATTCAGCAGGTTGTTGACGATTTCACTCGCCCGGAAGGTCTGGTTGATGATTTTGTCGATCAGCTTGTGGCGCGGGTCGTCCCCCGGGAACTCCTTGGCCAGCATTTGGATATAGTTGGAGATCACCGCCAGCGGCGTATTGACCTCGTGCGCCACACCGGCCGCCAGCAGACCCAGTGAAGTGAGCTTTTCATTCTGGATCAACTGCTGTTCCAGGCGGACGCGCTGGCTGATGTCCTCGACCAGGACCAGCCGCCCGATGCGCTCGCTGGATTTGCCGAGCAGCGGCGCAATCGAGATGTTGACCACTAGGGCTCGCCCAGCGCGATTCCGCAGATGAAATTTGTAAATACTGGAGACGTGTTCGTGGGCGGCGCGCGCGTCCACCTCCGCCACCAGGTCCTCCGGCAAAACCTCTTCGAGCTTGCGCCCCACCGCCTCGTGCCGCGGGACACCGATCAATTGCTCGAGCTGCGTGTTCCAGGATTCGACCCGGCCCTCCAGGTCCACTGCCAGCACGCCCATGTTGAGCGATTCGACGATGTTTTCGCTGAAATCCTTCAGCCGCTCGATCTGCTCCGCTTTTTGTTCGAGCGAGCGGTAAAGTTGGGCGTTGTCAATGGCGATGGCAACATAACCGGCGATGGTGAAGAGCAACTCTACGTCGTCGCTGGACAGAAAATCACCATCTACGGTTTTCCCCAGACCAAGCACCGCCACGGTACGATCGCGCACGCGGCAGGGGATGTAGTAATTCAGGTCCAACTCCGCGACCGCGCGGCGGACCGACTCCGAGGGGTCCGTCGCCGCGCGCGGCGATTCAAAGAACAGATAGCCCCGGGCGAATGCCGGGTGGTCCGGGCTGAGGAAACTGGTTTCGAGCGGTTCCGTGAAGCGCACCCCCATCGACCGGGCCAGGCGCAGGTGGCCGGCTTGGGCCGGATCTTCCAAGAAAATAGCCAACCGGTCCACCAGCAGCGTCTGCGAGAGCCGATCCATCGCAGAGCCCAGCATCGGTTCGAGGTGCACTTCGTTCGTGAGCGTGCGGCCGAACTCGATCAGCGTGCGCCGGTAATCAAACCGGTCGCGATAGAAGAAGCGATCCAGACGCGCTTGGACCCAATCGCGGAAGGGCTGAAAGACGAACGCGGCGAGAACGACGGCGATGATATTGCCAGCAGGGCCGGTGGGCCAAGCGGACTGGAACAGCTCGCCAATCAGCGCAGCCAGACCGAAGTAGAACGCCACCACTCCGGCCGTCGCCACCGTGTAAGCCAGGCCGCGCTTGAAAATAATGTCAACGTCCATCAGCCGGTAGCGGATGATGGCGTAAGCGAAGCACAACGGAATCAGCGCCAGCGAAAGAACCGAAAACTTCATCCACGGTCGCAACACCACGCCCAAGAACGGAAAGAAGAACGGAGTGATGTAGGGAGTGATGTACAGCAGTAGGAAGGGGACGATGCCCGCCAACGTGCCACCTGTGACCCACTTCAACTGCTGACGCAGCACGCCGCTCGGTGCCCGGCGGTAGCTGGTAAAAAAGATTCGCGCCGCGCACACGAAATATACGCCCAAGTAGCCCAGCTCCATCTGGTCGAGCTCGACGCGGGCGCCCAGCCAGGGCACAAAGCCGAGCGCCTGGGTGGCCACGGCCACATGGACCAGCAGCAAAACCGCCGGCAGGCTGTAGAGCAGCACCAGCTTCAAGGCGTGGCCAGCGCCCGAGGTGCGGCGTTCCGGGAACACCAGCGCGAGGTGCACCAGCAAGGCTGGCTGGAGCAAAAGCGCCACGACGTTGGACCAATAGATAATCCAATCGAATGAATTCAGCTTGCCGGTGTAGTGGAACGAGTAAAGGACAAACGACACCAGACAGAAGATGTAGAAATGCACCGCGCGGGAGGCGTTCCAGCGCCGCGCGAAGATAAACAATCCGATGAACAGATATAGCAATCCTACTACACGCAAATAGTTCTCAATGGAGAAGGGTTTCTGCGCCGGAACCGTAATCAACGGGGCCTCAAACTCACGCCCCGCTCGCACCATGCGATACCGCACCTGCGACCACAGGCCGGCCTTCCACAGCTTCTGAGTCACCTGCACAGCCCGACGAATTTCGGTACCGTTGACGCCCGTCAAAATGTCGCCTGGTTTAATTCCGGCCTTAGCGGCAGGAGAATTGGAGGAAATGTGCCAGGCCTGAACGCCCTCGGGGGTGTCCAGCCAGGAAACTCCATCGTCCGGGCTATCGAAACGGGAACGCTGCTGCAAGTTCAGGAGACCGAAAATCACGGCTGCTAGCGTGAACAACGCCAGCAGCACCGCGCCCAGCCGGATGCGTAGACTATCGTTCATCGGGGCAAACCCATGCGGGAGACCGACATTGTTACAATCAGCACGTCTGCTGCCACAGAGTATTGGGCTCGTGCGTCTCTAAGCCAATGATTGTAGAATGGTTACTTGCCTCCGAAAATGGCTGATGTAGCTCCATCCTGCTTTTTGAAGGCAATCTTCCACTTTTGGTAGACCTGCGGAGTCACACCTAAAACTGGAAACTCACTCCACCTCGAAATGACCGGAATGCCGGAACCAGCAGAACCCGACCATCCCTTCCGTTCGCAGGTACATAGCCCTGAGCTAGCAAATTGTGGAAGTCGGCTAGCGCCTCCCACTTGCCGTTCATTAACGCTTTTGGCAGAGGCTGGCGAACGCTGAGGCTAAGATGGGGATCCAACTGGTAGGCCGCTTCGCCAAAACTGTCCAGTCGGGAGACCACTGGCCCGCTCACCCACTTATAGCTGGCGGCCACCCAGGTGCCGACTTTGGGCATGCGGCCGGAAATGTGTGCGGCAAGACTGTGGCGATAGCGTGTTTGCAAAGCGTCGCGCAAGTCCACGCTGGCAGCCACCTCTTCCAGCGCCAGGGCTCCTGCCCAGGCGTATACCGCAGCCATTTCGAGGTCATCAGAGAACTTTTGCCGGTACGCCACGCGCGTACCCCAGGAGTTCGAAGCGCCGCCGTCGTAGAGAAATGCCTCGGAGAAGAAGTCCTGGAAGAAATCCGGATTCGAGGTGGTGCCGCGACCAAAGACGGCCAGATGGCGGGCGCTGTCGTGAAAAGCGGCGCCCTGGACAGCACCGTGTGGGCCCACACGCCGCTCCAAGGCGAGCTCCTCGTGCCAACTGTCTTCCAGCAACGGATGGCCGTTGCGCCAGAGCACGGTGGGAAGGGCGTCGAGCTCAACTAGAGCAGTCTGCAAGGCACTGGGAAGTATTAGGTCGTCGTAGGTGGGCGAGCTGGGACACGCCGAGATAATCGCCGAGACTCGCCAGTCGGGAGAAATGCGGATGTCCAACTCACTGCGCGGGCGCAACGATGAGGTTGCGGGACCGAGACCTACCAGAACGTATTCGGCGCCATAGTGCAGCTTGAAGCGATCCCCTAGGGCGAGTTGGTCGGCGTGCTGCACGCGTAGAGCGCGGAAGGTAGGGCCTGCCGGCCCCAGCTTGGCCTGCCGCATCAACACAGAGATCTCCGGGCCACGGCCCTCGCGCGATGGCAGCCAAAGCGCGGCGAGGCTCCCCGCGGCCGAGCGCTCATAACTCATCTGGCCAGCCAGCACTAGGCTTCCAGCTTGACCGATGCGCTGATCGTAGGAGAAAGCAGTGGCGGGTGAGTCCGCCAGATTGGCGACTGAACCAGGGCGGCGCGCGCCGCTGGTGAGTTCAACTCGGCCACGTGGCCGGTGCTTGCGGGCGCCTTCACTGGCCTGCGGTTGCTGCTCCGGATCCGCTTCACCGTCAAGCCATTGCAGCACGGACCGCGTGGCGGCCGAGGTGCGCAACACCCACTTCCACTCGTCAGCGTCGGTCTTGTGTTCAGGGCGCCGGCGCAGACGATCGAAAGACGTGAAGACAGAATCGAGCTCGATCTTCAGCAGCGTGGTCAGATTGGGGTTGACACGCACGTGACGCTCGATGCTGGGCAGAAACCCAGCCAGGGTGACCCGCACTGAATAAAATCCCGACGCTAGGCGCTCGGTGGAGAAGACACCGCGCTGGTTGGTGAGCAACTGGTTAGTGATCGAACTGGCCGCATCTTCGGCCAGCACCCACACTGTCGCGCCCATCTGCGGCGTGCCGGAGGGGTCCACCACGACCCCGGACAGCTTGCCGTAGCCCGGTGCCGCGTGGGCCGTCGCGGTGACAATCAGTGTGAATAGAATCGCCCAGCCCAGGCTTCCATTTCGTCGAGCCATCTGACGTGTTACCTCCCCGGCGCTTTCTTCTCCGCGATCTTTTCCGCGACCGCGGGCTTCACCGTGAAATCGGCGGTGCGCAAAATGGTCTGGTTGGTGAGCTGATCAGTGGCCAGGATCTCGAGCTTGTAGCGGCCCGGTTGCAGGCTGTTGAGCGGCAGCAGGCGCTCGATGGTGATCTGCTCACCGGTCTGGCGAAGCTGCTCAGAAGTTTCCGCCGTCTTCCAGACTTCCTGCTGGTCTTTGCGCACGCGGAACTCCACCGAAGCGTTGGCCCTGTGCGACTTGTCGTCCACTTTCAGATTGTACAACTGCAGGAAGATGCCCATTTTCTCATTGGGGAAAAATTCCTGGTTCAATTTGGGTCGAACTTTCGTGGAACCGAGCACGAATTGGCCGAGGCCGACCTGCTTGGCGGGGACGCGCTCGATCAGATCGGCCAGGATCAGCGTGCTGGCCTCCAGCTTGTCATCCTCAAAGCGTGGTACACGCAGGCCAGTATTGATAACGCCCACATTTCCGCTTTGCACGTCTTTGAGCACAATGTCCAGCCGGTAGAGGCCCGGCCGCAGTGGCACGGCCTTCTGATAGATAGAAGAGGCTTGCAGCGACGCTTGCAGCAGCGACTCCGGAAAATCGCGCGTGATCACGTCCTCGAAGGTCTGCACGATGCGACCGCTCAACGTGCTGATGCGGCCAAACAGGTTCAACACCGCCGAGTGCACGCCCTCGCGATTCTGGAAGGTCAACTGGCGATTAGGCACCTGCACGGTAATGGGCACCAGGACCGTGTCGCTGGTTACGCGCAGGAAGTCGAAGTGGTAGTCAAAATGGACTTGGTTGCGAACGATGCGCGAGCTGACTAGCTCCTCGAGATCCTTGAACTTGACCGGCGGCGGCTTCTGAATCTTGGCGTAGAGTTCCAGCCGGTCGAACTCGTTCATTCTGGCCGGCGTTCCGCCGAGCCCGCGAGGAAGGTGGGTGCCGTCGGTGCGCGAGAAGCGGTCGGTTTTGCTGGCCATTCCCATGGCCTCCAGTTGGCTGAGGCCAGCGCCGGGAACATGCAGCAGCGCGTCCTTCTCCGAGGGGTCCATGGTTAGGCGGTACTCGCCTGAGCCCGAGGGGTCCACGAATTCCAGAATGACGTCGTTCCCGATGCCTTCCAGATAGCGGTAACGCCACTTCTCAAACGGATAGGTCGAGGTCGAGCCCCCACCCTCTTCGGGCGGCCGGTCGTAGCTGCCGCCGCTGGGGTGCGATTCAATTTCGTCCGCTGGGCCCCAGATAATGTAGATGCGGCCGCGGTCGGTCTTCCAACCGGGAATGCCGGAGGCGAAGCGCTCGTTGGCGTAGGCGATGCGGCGGTAGTGCTCTTCCTTGAATTCGTTTTCAACCGTGTCCGGGGTGGGATCGCGGCGCAGCCAGAATTGCTCGATGAACTGCTCGCGCTCTTCATTATTGGACAGGCGCAGAAAGGCGCTGCGCTCTTCGTCGGTGAGGATGTAACCGACTTCTTCGTTCAGCCACTTTTTGTATTGGGAATCGAGTTCCTTCAGCAGGCGCTTTTCGCGCTGCTTGCGCTCTTTATCGGTCTCCTGCCTGGCATGAGTATCCTGTTTCCCTGGTGTGTCTTGCGCCCGGGCGGAAACTGGCAAGACCCAGACACTCGCCAGGACACTGAAAACAAGGACACGACCCCAGCGTTCCATAAAGACACCTCAACGCCCCAAAGACGACGGAATTGTATCCTCTGGCCGGTAGCACGTCAATCTAAGAATCCACATGGGACATCTCCCCCCAGCACCGGTCTAGTAGTTAAGACTTGAGAATGGTAAGCCGGGGAATGGGTTGCCTCGGAAATTAGGTCCCTCGGACGATTTGGGATTCCGGGTGGCTTCCCTTCTGCGAAGGAAAAAACTACAATAGGGGCGGGTCGGGTAGTTGTTTCGGCGGATCGCTGGCGGCACTCCGGCGGATGCGCCTGTGTCACCCGCCCGGTTGGCCACCGATCATTCGGACCTGACGGAAACTTTTTATCGCCTGGAGCGTATAACAAATAGAGCGGCCAAGGGTGGGTCCGCGGAACCTCACGAAAAAAGGAATCTTACCATGAAGACGTGGCATAAGGTGGGGATCGGTGTCGGCGGGTTGGTCGTGGCAGGCGGGATTGTCCTGTACAGTGTAAACCAGGCCAACAAGGGTGTGGTGACCGTCCAGACCGCCAAAGTAGCGAAGCAGGACTTGACTTCAGTGGTGACGGCTTCGGGCGAGATCAAGCCGGAGACCTATACCAACATGTACGGCGAGGGATTCGGCAAGATTATCGGAATCGTGGTGAAAGAGGGCGACCACGTCAAGCGCGGGGATGTCCTGCTGCGCTTGGAGAATGTGCAGCCCAGCGCTGACGTGGATGCGCAGCAAGCCGGGCTGAATTCGGCCGAATCCGCGGTGCAATCGGCGGAGGCCAACTACCGCGCTGCGCAGGCCGACGTGACGCAGCGCAAAGCCGATCTCGAGCGCGCCAGGTTGGACTGGGAACGCGCCCAGGGCCTTTACAAAGATGGGCTGATCCCCAAGGCGGATTTCGATAAGGCCAATTCGGCATATCAAGGCGCGGACGCGGCAGTGGATTCGTCGAGCGCGCGGCTGCAGCAGTTGCGCGCCGAACTCGACCGGTCACGTTCTCTTCACGAGCAGAGCCGCGCGCTGCTGACCCGCTCGCGCGACGTCCTGCGCAAGACTACCTACACCGCGCCCATCGATGGCGTGGTCAGTTTCATCGCTGTGCACGTAGGCGAAAACGTCGTGCCGGGCATTCAGAACGCCAATGGCAGCTTCCTGATGACGCTTTCGGATATGTCGGTGGTGACGGCGGAAGTGAAGGTGGACGAAACCGACATCATCAGCGTCCGCAAAGGCCAGCAGGCCGACGTTACCATCGACGCCATTCCGGGCAAGACGTTCAAGGGACACGTGGCTGAGGTGGGCACACAGGCCGTGCTGCGCACCTCGGGACTGGCTACCACGCAGACCACCGCGGGCACGCAGGAGGCCAAAGACTTCAAGGTCGTCATCACATTGGAAAATCCACCCGACAGCTTGCGCCCGGGCCTTTCCACCACCGCCAAGATCAAGACCGCAGAGCGGAAAAACGTCCTGGCCATCCCTATCCAGACGCTGGCCGTGCGGTCGCGCAAGGACCTGGAAGAGGCCGCGAAAGAGGCTAGCAAGAAGGGTGGGACGGCTGTAACGCTTGCGGCCAGCAAGCCAGCCTCAGACACCGACCCGAAGAAAGACGAAATCCAAGGGGTCTTCGTGGTGCGTGGGAACAAGGTAACCTTCGTGCAGGTGGAGACCGGAATCACCGGTGTCACCGACATCGAAGTCTTGGGCGGGCTCAAGGAGAACGACGAGATCATCACCGGCAGCTACAAGGTGCTGCGTACCCTGCGTCCAAACGCCACCATCAAAGTAGACAATAAAGCGCCCAAGAAGCCCGAGGACGAGAAGAGCTGACGCGCGTCTAACCAAAGAAGGAGTTTTTCCATGCCTGTGGAGACAACGCCCTCGGAAACGTATCGCCAGGACCTAGTTGATAGTGGGGTCGTCATCAAGACGGAAGGGCTGTGGAAGACCTACGAAATGGGGGCCGAGAAGGTGCATGCTCTGCGCGGCGTGGACCTGGAAATGGGCAAAGCCGAGTACGTTGCCATCATGGGTCCGTCGGGCTCGGGCAAATCGACCCTGATGAATTTGATCGGCTGCCTCGATACGCCCACTTCTGGCAAATACTGGCTAGCGGGACGGCAGGTCAGCGAGCTGGATGACGACGAGCTGGCCTATATCCGCAACAAAGAGATTGGATTCGTCTTTCAGACCTTCAACCTGCTGCCGCGAGCTACTGCGCTGCACAACGTTGAGCTGCCACTGATCTACAACGGCACTCCGGCCGAAGAACGCGCCGTGCGAGCGAAGAAGGCGCTCGAGATTGTGGATTTAACTGATCGTATGATGCACAAACCTAACGAGCTCTCCGGCGGGCAACGACAGCGCGTAGCCATTGCGCGGGCGCTGGTCAATTCGCCCTCGATTCTGCTGGCCGACGAGCCTACCGGCAACCTGGACTCCCAGACCGGCGAAGAGATCATGGGAGTGTTCCAACGGCTGCACAAGCAGGGCAACACAATTATTTTGGTCACCCACGAGCGCGACATCGCCGCACACGCCCACCGCATCATCCATATCCGCGACGGCAAAATCGAATCCGACGAGCGCACCAAGTAAAGGTAGGGGTCTGGCATCCGGCATCGGGTTGCAGTTCCGGATACGGCACACTACTTTCCTGATCGCTCCCTTGTCCCATGCCAAAGGCTCGGCCTGCCGTTATGGTTGGCGCCAAAGTGGTTCTGCAGTTCGCCAACTGGAAGTGGGCGTAGGATAACGGCATGAAAAAAGCCCTGCTCGGCCTAGGACTACTCCTGCTCGTTGCTCTCGCCATCTTGCTCCTCGTTGGGCCAGCTGCCACGGAGAGCGCCTTCAACCGCGTTGTGCCAGCGCAGGGAGCGCCGCCTTCGGAGAAGGCCCGAGCGCTGCACCGGCAACTACTGATCGCTGACCTCCATGCAGACTCGCTCCTTTGGGGACGGGACCTGCTCGAGCGGGGCACGCGCGGGCACGCCGACATTCCCCGGCTCATCGAAGGGAACGTTGCGGTGCAGGCTTTCACCGTCGTCACCAAGACACCGCGCGGGCTGAATATTGAACGCAACGAGGCTACGAGCGACACAGTCATCTGGCTGGCGCTGGCCGAGCGCTGGCCACCGCGCGCCTGGACCCAGCTGACAGAAAGGGCACTCTACCAAGCCAGGCGGCTCGAGCGCATGGCGGCAATATCCAGCGGCAAGCTCGTGCTCCTGCGCACCGCGGCGGACCTGTCCGACTACCTCGAGCGGCGCCGGCGCAATCCGGCGGTGGTCGCCGGCGTTCTCGGAATCGAGGGTGCGCACGCCCTGGATGGTGATGTTAAAAACCTTGACCGGTTGTTCGACGCTGGCTTCCGCATGATGTCGCCGACGCACTTCTTCGACAACGAATTCGCGGGGGCTTCCTCTGGCGTAGACAAGGGCGGGCTGACGAAACTGGGTAATGAGATGGTCCGCCGGATGGAAGCCAAGCGCATGCTCGTGGACCTGGCCCACGCCTCGCCACAAACCATTATTGACGTGCTGGCCATGGCCACACGGCCGGTAGTGGTCTCGCACACCGGCGTGCAAGGCACGTGCAACAACCGGCGCAACCTGAGCGATGCCGAGCTGCGCGGCATCGCGCGCACCGGGGGTGTCATCGGCATCGGCTTCTGGCCGACTGCCGCGTGTGGGTCTGACGCCCGGGCGGTGGCGCGCGCCATGCGTTACGCGGCCAACCTGGTCGGTGTCGAGCATGTCGCCCTAGGCTCGGACTTCGATGGCGCGGTGACCATGCCGTTCGATGCCGCAGGACTTGTCGCACTGACCGATGCCCTGCTCGCCGAGGGCTTCACCGAAGCGGAAATCGCAGCGATGATGGGCGGGAATACTCTGCGGGTGTTGCGGGAAATCCTGCCTTGACTAGCTGCGGTAGCTGGCGTTGATCCGCACATAGTTACTTCTCCAGCAGCTTGCGGTGCGCCGCGCGCTCATCGAATGGGTGCTCGCGCCCCTGTCGGCAGACGCGCACGCCAGCCATGTGGATTTCCACGCGTCTCGGGTCGAGCGCTACGCCGGAGCGGCCCGCGGCGGCAAGGATGCGGCCCCAGTTCGGGTCGGCGCCAGCGAGCGCTGTCTTCACTAGCGGCGAGCCCGCAATCGTGCGCGCCACCTGCTCGGCAGCGCGGTCTGAGGGCGCGCCCCGCACTTCGATTTCCACCACGCGCCTGGCTCCCTCGCCATCCGCGACAATCGCCAGCGCCAGTTCGCGGCAGACGCTTTCGAGCGCGGAGACGAACCGTCCATAGTCCGCGTTCTCGGCGGAGATACGCGGCGCGCGCGATGCTCCATTGGCAAGCACCAGTAGCGTGTCGTTGGTTGACGTGTCGCCGTCGATGGTGATGCTGTTGAACGTCCTACCGACGACCTCGTTGAGCGCTCGCTGCAATAAACGCGGCAGGATAGCGGCATCGGTGAGCACAAACGCGAGCATCGTTGCGGCTGGGGGAGCCATCTGTGGATGAATCATCCCCGCCCCTTTGGCGCAGCCCAGCAGGCGCACGCGCTTCCCACCGAGGCGGCAGGTTGCCGCGGCCCACTTCGGCCGCGTGTCGGTAGTCATGATCGCGCGCGTCAGCGCGCTGAACGCCGCGGCGGAGGCACGCTGCCCTTGCGCCACCGCTGGCAGCGCATTCAGGATGCATTCGACTCGCAGCGGCACCCCGATCACCCCGGTGGAGCAGACCAGCACCTGCTCGGCACGGCAGCCGAGTTGGCGCGCCACAACTGAGGCAGTCGCCTGCGCTGCGGCCATCCCAGCCGGCCCAGTCGCGCAGTTGGCATTGCCGGAATTGACGACGATGGCGCGCATCGCGCCAGCGGACCGCCGCATGTGCTCGCACGAGAGCACAACCGGAGCGGCCTGCACCCGATTGGTGGTGAACACAGCCGCTGCGGCGGCCGGCGTTTCGCTCGTGATTAGCGCCAAATCAAGGCTTTTTTTCTTCTTCAAGCCGCAGGCTGTGGCGGAAAACCGAAAGCCTTGTGGAAGCACAACCCGCTTCGGGGTTTGTTTGGAAAGGAGGATGCTTCTTACCGTCATTCCGGGCCCCCCGCATTCTGTGAGAAGAAGAATCCCTCAGAGAGATGCCTTCCGGCAGTGTTCACCCTGGGCCGAAATCTTCGATCGCCGCGACATCGAAACCTATGGTCGGGGCTCGGGACGACCCCCACAGAAAAGACCTCATAGAATAGGCACGGGACTGCAAGCGGCTACCACCGGCAGCATGACGCGCTCGGGGCAAACGGTGGCGATCACCGCCACCAACTCGCAAGTGGGCGACTTAGGGCAGGTGCGGCAATCGCGGTCGAGCTTCTCTGCTAGCGCCTGACGCGACAACGTTTGGAAACCCTGGCGATTGAAAAACTTTGGCGCGTGGGTAACAGCGAAGACGCGCGCGACCTTGCGCCGTCGCGCTATGGCCAGCGC
Organism: Acidobacteriota bacterium; assembly: GCA_003224235.1. Classification (GTDB taxonomy): domain Bacteria; phylum Acidobacteriota; class Terriglobia; order Acidiferrales; family UBA7541; genus QHYU01. Next base: position 27,030 of record QHYU01000176.1, on the reverse strand, counting down.
GAACCGCAGCAACCGCGCGCCCACGCCGCGGCCGCAAATTTGCGGGTCCACGGCGAGTGAGCGAATCTCAGCCAAGTCCGGCCCGTAGGGCTCAAGCGCAACGCAACCCAGGAGCCGGTCGGTCGAAGCGGCCGAGGCAGGCTCAACAAGCACCAAGAACCGCCCGATATGCGCGTAGATTTCCACCTCGGTGCGGGGGAGCAGCAAGCCTTCGGCGGCGTAGTGAGCGATCAGCCGGTGAACGGCTACGGCATCCTCTGGGCGTGCGCGGCGCCCTCTCACGACGCTGCCTCTAACGTTGCGGCCGCTTCTGCGCGCCCTTTCTCTCGCAGCGTCTTCAGCCGCGCGCGGTAGTCCGCGAGCGCGGCGCGCACGCGATTCGGGGCAGTGCCGCCCGGAACCGACCGCGCCGCCAAAGAGGCTTCAACGGTCAGAGCGGCGCGTAAATCATCCTCGAAGAGTGGCGAAAATGTCTTGAGCTTGGCCAGCGGCAGCGCAGTCCAGGATTCACCTCGGCGTTCCGCTTCGCGGACAATTTTGCCGACAATTTCGTGTGCCTGGCGAAACGGCACGCCGCGGCGGACCAGGTAGTCGGCGGCTTCGGTGGCGAGCAGGGCTGGGCCGGAAGCGGCCTCGCGGAGTCGCGCCACGTTAATCTGGGTCGCAGCCACCGCGCCCCCGGCCACTCCCACCATGGCCAGCGCCTGGTCGTGCGCCGCGAAGACAGGCTCCTTGTCCTCCTGTAAATCGCGTTGGTAGCCGGTCGGCAGACCCTTAAGCGTCGTGAGCAGGCTGAACAGCGCCGCAGTGATACGCCCGGTCTTGCCGCGAATCAATTCCCAGGCGTCGGGGTTTTTCTTCTGCGGCATGAGGCTGCTTCCGGTCGAGTACTCATCGGGCAGCGCGATGAAGCCGAACTCCGGCGTCGCAAACAAAATAAAATCTTCGGCCAGGCGCGACAGCGAAGTCGCCAGCAGGGCTAGGGCGTAGAGATAATCAAGCGCAAAATCGCGCTGGCTGACCGCATGCACGCTGTTCGGTGTGGCCCGGGAGAAGCCCAACTCGCGCGCGATGGCCTCGCGGTTCACCGGGAAGGCGCAGCCGGCCAGCGCGCCGGAGCCCATGGGACACGCGTCGGCGCTCGCCGCCGCTGCGGCCAGCCGGTCGAGATGGCCGAACAGGCCTTCCACATGCCCTAGAAGGAAGTGCGAAAACAGAATGGGCTGCGCGGGTTGCAGGTGAGTAGCTCCCGGCATCGGCACGCCGAAACATTTCTCGGCCTGTTCGAGCATCGCCGCGATCAATCCCGCGACGCCAGCGCGCATCTCGCCCGAGGCATCCTTGATAAAAAGGCGAAACTCGGTGGCCACCAGTTCATTGCGGCTGCGCCCGGTGTGCAGTTTTTGGCCCAGCTCGCCCAGCTTCTCCACCAGAGCAAGCTCGACGAAGTGGTGGACGTCCTCTGCCTCCGAGGCCTCCAGCCAGGCCGCGTCCGACGCAGCCCGCTCGGCAATCTGATCGAGCGCCGCGAGCGTCTCCAACGCTTCGCCAGCGGTCAAGATCTCGACGCCCGCGAGCGCTTTCGCCCAGGCGCGGTCTACGGCCACTTCGTACGGCAGCAGCCTCCGGTCGAACTTAAACGAGCGCTGGAACTCGTAGAAGATTTCGTCTGGGCCGCGCTCAAAACGCCCGCCCCACATTTTGCCTTCCGGCTTATGGGACGACTGGGCGGGTGATGGCCCCGACGGTTTGTCTTTGGGCGCGCCGGTCATCGCTTGACGACTCGAGGGGCGGTCAAGTCTCCTTGGGGCACGGTGACGGCCAGGGCGAACAGATTGATGAAGCCCTCGGCGTCCTTGGGGTTGTAGCGCGTCATGGCGAAGCTGGCCAGTTCGGTGCGATAGAGCGAGTAGGGCGAGGAGCGTGTCCCGACGCTGACGTTGCCCTTATAGAGCTTCAGGCCCACGGTACCGGTGACGCGCTGCTGGGTGCTCGAAAAGAAAGCGTCCAGAGCTTCGCGCAGCGGCGTGAACCACAGGCCGTAATAGACCAGCTCGGCGTAGCGCAACGCGAGGTGTTGCTGGAAATGCAATGTTTCGCGATCCAGACACAGCGCTTCGAGTTCGCGATGCGCCGTCACGAGTAGCGTGCCCCCGGGCGTTTCATACGCGCCGCGGGACTTGATCCCGACCAGGCGGTTCTCGACCAGATCGATGCGCCCGACGCCATGCGTCGCGGCAATCGCGTTCAACTCGCCCAGCAGTTGTACTGGTCCGAGCCGGCTCCCGTTGACCGAAATTGGCGTGCCGCCTTCAAAACCGATTTCGACCTCGGCCGGAGTGTCGGGCGCGCGTTCGGGCGAAACCACCCACTGCCACATGGACTCTTCAGGCCCGTTGGCAGGGTCCTCCAGGCGCCCACCTTCGTGGCTCAGGTGCCAGATATTGCGGTCGCGGCTGTAGATGTTGGCGGTGGACTGCTGGATGGGAATGTTGTGCGCGAGCGCGTAAGCGATGGCGTCTTCGCGCGAGCATATGGTCCACTCGCGCCATGGCGCGATGATTTGCAAGCCGGGCGCAATGGCCTTGTAAGCCAGCTCGAAGCGCACCTGGTCGTTGCCCTTGCCGGTGCAACCGTGGGCGAGGGCGTCGGCGCCCAGCTCCAGCGCCAGTTCCGCCTGGCGCTTCGCCAGCACCGGCCGCGCAAACGACGTTCCCAGCAGATACTTGTGCTCATAAACCGCGCCGGCGCGCAGTGTCGGCCAGATGTAGCCGGCGACGAACTCCTCGCGCAGGTCTTCGATGTAAGCGGCGGATGCACCGGTGGCCAGGGCCTTGCGCCGCGCCGCACCGAGGTCTTCCTGCTGGCCGACATCGCCGATCATGGCAATGACCTCGCAGGCGTAAGTCTCCTTCAGCCACGGAATGATGATCGAAGTGTCCAGCCCGCCCGAATAGGCAAGCACTACTTTTTTCGGCAAGGGTTCCCCTCAGCTTAGCAGCATCAGCAAAATGGCCTTCTGCACGTGCAGGCGGTTCTCGGCCTGGTCGAAGACGATCGAGCGCGGCGAATCCATCACTGCGTCGGTAACTTCCTCGCCACGGTGCGCCGGCAAGCAGTGCAGGAAGACGCTATCAGGCCCGGCGAGATCCATCAGTGCTTGGTTGACTTGGTACGGCGCGAAGATTGCGGCGCGCTCCGCGGCTTCGTGCTCCTGTCCCATGCTGGCCCACACGTCGGTATAGACGGCCTGCGCGCCGGCCACCGCTTCCTCAGCGGCGTGAAACAGTTCAATCTTGCCGTGGGTCTCACGCGCGGCGCGGCGTGCCTCCGCAACAGTCTCGGCGTCGGGCTCGTAAGACGGCGGGGTGGCCACGCGAACGTGCGCGCCAACGCGCGCCCCGGCCACCAGCAGTGAATGGCAGACGTTATTGCCGTCACCCACGTAAGCCAGCTTCAACCCGCGCAGCCCGCCAAAGCGCTCCTCGAGCGTGAAGAAATCCGCCAGCGCCTGGCACGGATGGAACCGGTCGGAGAGCGCGTTGATCACGGGGATGGCGGCGCGGGCGGCCAGCTCGTCGAGTACGCGCTGCTCGTAGGTGCGCACGACGATGCCGTGCACCCAGCGCTCCAGGTTCCGGGCCACGTCCCCGATCGACTCCCGCGCGCCCAGGCGCGTGCCGGTGTGATCCAGAAATACCGCGCCGCCCCCCATGCCCTGGATGCCCACTTCAAACGTCACGCGCGTGCGCAGCGAGGGCTTCTCGAAAATCAACGCCAGGAAGCGGCCGCCGAGGGCGCGGCGATAACGGTCGGGCCGCGCCTTGATGTCGGCCGCGAGATGATTGAGCTCGCGCACCACCGCGGGGCTCCATTCGGTGCCGGTCAATAGGTCGCGAGTGACGGTCAGGGCGGGTGCCAGGGCGTTCATGTTTACCTCGTGGCTGCCACCGCATGCGCCTCGGCAGCGCGCTCAGGCCTCCGCGCCACACGCGCGGCGGGTGTTTCCGCAGGTCGCCGGGTCTTCGCGAGAACGGTTTCTAGCTTTTCCAGAAATTCGTTCACCTGCCGCGCGGTGACAATGAACGGCGGCAGAAGGCGCAGGGTGTAGTCGTGGGTGCAGTTGATGATCAGGCCGCGGCCAAGCGCCTCGGCTACGTAGGGCCCGCCTTCGACGCTCAGTTCAAGACCCAGCATCAAGCCTTCGCCGCGCAACTCACGGATGAAGTCAAACTTGGCCGCCAGCTTCACCAGGCCAGCGCGCAATTCGGCGCTGCGGGCGTGGATGTTGGAAAGAAGATTTTCTTCCTCGACGGTGGTGAGGAATTCCAGCGCGGTGGCGCAGACCAGCGGGCCGCCGCCAAAAGTACTGCCGTGCAGGCCGGGTGTAAACGCCGACGCAAAAGGTTCGCGCGCCAGGATGGCGCCCAGCGGGAGGCCGCCGGCCAGTGGCTTCGCCACAACAACGATGTCGGGCAGCCCGGCCAGGCGTTGATAGGCAAAGTAGCGGCCGGTGCGGCCCAGCCCGCACTGAATTTCATCGGCGATGAGCGCTGCGTCGTACTGCGTCGCCAACTTGCGCGCGTGCTGCCAGAAGGGTGCCGAGACCGGGTAGATGCCACCTTCGCCCTGAATTGGCTCGATCACCATGGCGCAGACACTGGAATCGAATTTGGCGTCGAGGTCCTCCAAATCGTTGAAGCGCACAAATTCGACCCCCGGCACCAGCGGCGCAAACGGTTCGCGATACTTGGCCGTGGCCGTAATCGAAAGGGCGCCAAATGTGCGCCCGTGAAAGGAGTTTTCAAGCGCTAGGATGCGCGTTCTTGTTCCCGCCGGCGCTTCCGCAAGGGTTCCCGAGCCACTAGGGGCCGAGCCCGCAGCGCTCGAGGACGACGACCCGCCGGATTTCTGTCGCGCATAGAGCCGCGCGAGCTTTAGCGCTCCTTCAATCGCTTCGGTGCCGCTGTTGGTGAAGAAGACGCGGTCCATCCCGGACCACTGGGCCAACCTGCGCGCCAGCGGGCCCTGATAAGGATTGTGAAACAGGTTCGAGACGTGGATCGCCCGCGCCGCCTCTCGACGAATCACACGCACCAGCCGCGGGTGGGCGTGCCCCAGAGCGTTCACGGCGATGCCGCCCAGGAAATCGAGGTACTTCCGGCCGCGGTGGTCGTAGAGGTAGCAGCCCTTGCCGTGGCTGAAGACCACCGGCGGGCGCTTGTAGGTGTTCATCAGGTAGCGGGCGTCGTCGCGCAACGCCCTCGCCCCCCTCGTCGCCGTCACTTTCTCTTTTGTGGCCTTCTTCATCTGGAATCCGTTCCGAGACACTGCCGAGGTGTGCCCTGCGTATCCTCTTCGCTCTTTGCGCTAACCTCTGCCTTCTGCCTTCACCCCGACGCCGCGCTCGCCGCGGCAGGAAACATTGGTGTGACCCGTGTGCCGGGCCCTTTGCCGCCATTAGCGGCGGAGAGCAGCCCGCGTGGCAGATTGCCGCCCACGATGCGCACTTGCCGCACCCCGCCGGCCAGCGCACGCTTGCACGCTTCGAGCTTCAGCACCATCCCGCCGGAGACTTTGTGCCGCCGGATCAGCTCCTCAACCATCTCGGTAGAGACGACCTTGAGTACTTTATCGCCGTCGAGCACGCCGGCAACGTCGGTGAGGAAGATCAGCCGGTCAGCATGGATGAACTCAGCGCATGCCGCAGCCATGTGGTCGGCGTTGATGTTGTAGAGCTCGCCGTCAGCGCCCAGGCCCAGGCAGGAGGCCACCGGCACGATGCCCGCGCGCCAGAGCGTCTCAAGGAACTCGAGATTCACACCCGTGAGATAGCCAACGTAACCCAGGCCCCCAGCCACTTCGTCGTGCACCATGGGCTCAGCCAGGAAGCATGCAGCGTCGCTGGCACAAATTCCGACCGCCGGCTGGCCCGCCTCGGAGATGGCTGCAGCGAGGCGCTTGTTGAGGATCCCGCCCAGGACCATCACAGCGACATCGCGGGTTTCGCGGTCGGTGACGCGCAGGCCGGAGACGAAGCGGCTGCCGATGCCCATTCGCGCCAGGGTGGCGGTGAATGCCTTGCCCCCACCGTGCACCACCAGCAGCTCGTGGCCCTGGCGCACCAGCTCGGCCACCTGCCGCGAAATCGATTGCAACGCGGCGGGATCCTCCAGCAATGCCCCGGCGAATTTGACGACCATTCTCATCGCTGTTAGCACAATAGTGCAGCTGCCTCCTCGAAACCCATCATCCCGTTCAAATTTTGCACGGCTTGCCCGGCAGCGCCTTTGCCCAGGTTGTCGAGGCAGGAGACCACCACCAGCCGCTCGCCCGACGCATCGAGCGCGAAGCCGATGTCGCAGAAGTTGGTGTGCGCGACGTGCTGCAGCTCAGGCAGACGCCCCGCCGGCCACACCCGCACCATTGGCCGGCCGGCGTAGAACTCCCGGTAGAGCGATTCCACCTCCGCGGCCTCGCGCGGGCGATCGAGCCAAACATATAGTGTCGAAAGAATGCCGCGCGCCACGGGCAGCAGGTGCGTGGAAAACATGATCTCGGCGCTCTCAAGTCCCAGGTGATCGGTGATCTCCGGCGTGTGCCGGTGGCTGAACAGGCCGTAGGCGCGGAAGTTCTCGTCCACCTCTACAAAGTGCAGCTCGCGCTTGGGCTCCTTCCCGGCGCCGCTTGCGCCCGACTTGCAATCGCAAACGATGCCGCGACTCCGGTCCGCCCAGCCGGCGTCAATCACCGGGCGGAGGCCGAGAACCACAGAAGTCGCGTAGCAGCCGGGATTGGCCACCAACCGCGCCTGTGGCAGCGCTGCGGAGTAAAGCTCTGGCAAGCCGTAGGTGGCCTGCTCAAGAAGTTTGCGTGCCGGAGGGCGCAGCTTGTACCAGGCCACGAAAGTGTCCGGCTCGCGGAAGCGGAAGGCCCCGCTCAGGTCCACCACGCGCAGCCCGGCATCGAGCAGGGGCGGCGCCAAGTCGAGCGAAGCCTCGTGAGGCGTAGCCAGAAACGCAACCGTGGCTCCACTCGACGCCACGGCTTCAACCGAATATGCCCGGCAAGGCGCCTCCCCCCAGCCGCGCAGTTGAGGGAATAGTTCGGTGAGGCACCTCACCTGCGCCGAGCCATCGCGCAGATAGAAAGTGGGCTTATTGATCTGCGGATGCCGCAGCAGGAGTCGCGCGAGTTCAAAGCCGGCGTAGCCAGTTGCTCCGACAACGGCTACCCGCGGCTTTTGCATCTCGGAGCCGTCGGGACGGCGCGGGTCCTTCATCGGAGCAACTCCTCCATCCGTTTCTGCACCAAGGCGCGGGCCGCGGGGGAGGGTGTGATCACCAGAATCGTGTCGTCGCCCGCGATCGTGCCGGCGATTTCCTTCATGCGCTCGGCATCAACCGCGGCGGCCAGCGGCTGCGCGCCGCCGGGCGGAGTCTTCAGCACAAGCAGGTTCGCAGCCGGGCGGAGGTCGAGCAGATACTCGCGGAGGGCGCGGCCGAGCGGCGGCAGCGCAGCAGCCTCTTCACTAACCGCGGTGAGAGGCTTGTAGCCAGCAGCAGTCTTCACCACCTTCAGCTCGTGGAAGTCGCGCGAGAGCGTGGCCTGAGTGACCTGCAACTTCACGTGCCCCAGCCGGCGCCGCAGCTCATCCTGGCTGGAGATGTTCTCACTGCTGATCAATTTCAGGATCTGCCCCTGCCGAAATCGCTTCCGCGTGCCCAACTCAGGATCCGTCCCGTTCCCGGCAACGATGTCGCCGCGCATCAAACAAAACCCTGTATAGAATATACACAAGCCTGCATATTTATACGAGGCTTTCCGCATCCTGTCAATCCAAAAATGTGATCGTTGCTCCCAGCCCTGCCGCCAGAGCTTTTCCGACGGTTTCCCCACGAGCCCACGCGACGGCGGAACTGCGCAGACCGCCATTCGTTCGCTGGCTTGATTGCCGGAGGGTATGACCGCGCCGAAATGCTGGCCCCGGATAATCGCGGACTGGGCAAACGCCGTCGTGGGCGAAGACGAAGCGAACACTGATTGCATCTAAGTAATCAGAGGAACAGGATGACCCCATTGCCCAAATCGGCCGCGCCGATCAGTCCGGCGCAGGTTCAGCGCCTGCAGGCACTGTGGCACTATTGGACCGCCAGGCTCGGACTCGAGCCGGAGGCCGATCGGCGGCTACGCCATTACTATGTGGAACTACTTTCTGAGGGGCGCGCAGCTGAAACCAAGCAGCTGACGCGAGCCGACGCTGCCCGTGTGATCGCCTGGCTTGAACGGCTCTCCCGTCGTAGGGCGGGAGCAGAGAACCAGGCCGCGGGCACAGCCGGGCGGCATGGTTTTCCCGAACGCCGCCAGGTGCGTCCGAACGCCGCGGCGTGGCGCGCGCTGTGGGCCGTGGCCGGCGCTCTGGGGATGAACCGGCAAAAACTCAACGAGTTCATCCGCAACCACTATGCAAGCGCAGGCTTGGGGGGCACGGGCGACCTGCGCACCATGGCGGACTTGAACCGCGTCTTATGGGGGTTAAAGGCCATCCTGCGTCGCGGCCCACGGCCCCGCCATGCCGCAGCCACTTCCGATCGGAAAGTCGCATAGTTAGTTATCCGCTTTGGTCAGTTGAGGCCTCCCCACCTGGACAGAAGCAAAGTTGAGCCGCGGCGAACGCCGGTGGTATCCTCCCGGTATGAGCGAGAGTAGTGCACCGGCCCCAGCCCCTCGAAGCGATACCCGCGAAGAAATCGCGGGGGACGCGGCGAGCCCCCTGACCGCATTGCCGGAGACCGCTGCGTCTAGTTCTACGGACCTTACCACCACCCGATTGGGGCTGGCAGAACAATTGGATGGACAGCGGCAGGCGCTACTGGAGGTAGCGGAGGCAATTGCGCTGCACCGCGACCTGGGTGAGCTTTTCCACGACCTGGCAGGGCGGCTGCACCGCGTGGTGCAGTTCGATTACCTCAACTTGGTCCTGCACGACACCGCGCGCAACGTCATGCGGCTGCATATCCTGGAGACCTCGCAACCCACCCGCGTGCGGCCGGGCCTGGAACTCCCCGTGGGAGAAACCCCGGCGGGAACTGTGTGGGAGACGCAACAGCCCTTGGTGGTGGCGGATATTGAACAAGAGAGCCGCTATCCCACGTTGCTGCAGACGCTTCGGCAGGAGCAGGTGAAGTCATTCTGCATGCTGCCGCTGACTACGGCGCACCGCCGGCTGGGGGCGTTGGGGTTCGGGCGCACCGTTCTGCACCGCTACAGCGAGGCCGAAGTGGAGTTCATGCAGCAGGTGGCGCGGCAGGTGGCCGTCGCAGTGGACAACGCGCTCAACTACCGAAGCGCCCAAGCGTACCAGCAGCAGCTCGCGCAGCAGCGCGACCGGTTGCAGGTACTGCTGGAAGTGAACAACGTCCTGGTCTCGCACCTCGACGTCCGGGAGTTATTTGAGGCCATAGCTGCGTGCCTGCGCCGTGTGATGCACCACGAGTACACTAGCCTGGCGCTCTACGACCCGGCCACCAAACGCATGCGCGTGCAATTCCTGGACTTCCCCGAAGGCCGCGGGCTGATTCGCGAGGAGATGAGCATCGCGGTGGAGAGTTCGCCCTCCGGCTGTTCGTTCCGTTCGCGCCAGCCGCTGTTAGCCAGTCGCGCCGACCTGGAGAAGTATGACTCCGAGATCGCGCGGCACCTACTGGCCGAAGGAGTGCGGTCGGTCTGCTGCGTACCGCTCGTCACACGCAACCGCGTGCTCGGCGCGCTGAACGTCGCCAGCCTGCGCGACGCTGCCTTCACCCAAGAAGACGCCGACCTGCTAAGCCAGGTCTCCGCACAGATCGCCATCGCCGTGGAAAACGCTCTGGCGTTCAAGGAAATCGCCGAGCTGAAAAACAAACTGGCGGAGGAAAAGCTTTACCTCGAAGACGAAATCCGGACCGAATTCAACTTCGAGGAGATCGTCGGCGATAGTGCTGTGCTGAAGCTGATCCTGCGACAGGTGGAAACTGTTGCGCCCACCGACTCCACCGTGCTGATCCAGGGGGAGACCGGCACGGGCAAAGAGCTGGTGGCGCGCGCCATTCACAATCTGAGTAACCGGCGAGAGCGCACTTTTGTGAAAGTGAACTGCGCCGCTATCCCCACAGGTCTGCTGGAGTCCGAGCTGTTTGGCCATGAGCGCGGCGCGTTTACCGGCGCCATCGCGCGGAAGATCGGCCGGTTCGAACTGGCTCACGGCGGTACGCTGTTCCTTGACGAGGTGGGCGATATCTCGCTCGAGCTGCAACCCAAGCTGCTGCGCGTTCTGCAAGAGCAGGAATTCGAGCGGTTGGGAAGCACGCGCACGATCCGCGTGGACGTCCGCGTGGTCGCCGCCACCAACCGCGACTTGGCGCGCATGGTGGCCGAGCGCGAATTCCGCAGCGACCTCTACTATCGCCTGAACGTCTTTCCGCTTCTCATGCCGCCGCTGCGCGACCGCCATGAGGATATTCCTCAGCTCGTGCGCTACCTCGCCCAAAAGTATGCTCGGCGGATGAACAAGCGCATCGAATCCATCCCCGCCGAAACGCTGGACGCGCTGACGCGCTATCACTGGCCGGGAAATGTCCGCGAACTCGAAAACTTGATTGAGCGCGCCGTCATTCTTTCGGCGGGACCGGCGCTGCGGGTGCCGCTCGCCGAACTAAAGCCACCGGCGGAAGCGGCGACGGAGGGCCTTGTAACGCTCGAAGCCGCCGAGCGCCAGCACATCTTGCGCGCTCTTGAGGAAACAAATTGGGTCCTCGGCGGCCCCCGCGGCGCCGCTACCCGCCTAGGCATGAAGCGCACCACCCTGCAATCCCGTATGAGCAAGCTCAAGATTACCCGCCCAGCCTGACAGTTCGGCAATTGCCCGCGGCCGTCCGGATTTGCCATGGACTGCTGCGCCTTGCCGCCCTTTCTGCAACCCCAGGAGTCGAGCCTATATTTCGGCACATGTCGAAATGTCGGCACAAGAATTCCCGTGGTTTTGCTAAAGACTCGACCCAGAAGCTAAATAAATACTTCTAACTAATAGAGTTAATGATAGGGATGAGTTTTCGGCAGAATGGCCAGTCAAATGCGCCGTGGATATGATCCCATAGAGAGTGCCGTGCTGAAGATCACGATTGAGCAGGAAGCTACGACGACCATGTTCAAGGTCGAGGGCAAGCTAGCCGGCCCGTGGGTAGCTGAACTGGAGCAGTGCTGGCGCGCAGCAATGAAGACGACTGGGGGTCGTTCTCTGAAGGTCCACCTTCGCGCCGTGAGTTTCATTGACGCAGCGGGCAAATCACTGCTGGCTGAGATGCACCGCCATGGAGCGGAGTTGGTGGCGGAGGGATGCATGACGAAGGCCATCGTCGCCCAGATCGTCGCCGAGAAAAGTGAGACCGTCAGCCGGCCTGGGTTCGGGCCATGGGGAAAGAACAGTCTAACCGTGCTGCTCCTGATAGCGGCACTGGGTTTTGGATGGGACCTGCGCGGACAAGACAAGCCCGCGGTGCGGCTGACCCTGCGCGAGGCGGTCGGGCTGGCGCTTAAACAGAATCCGCAAGTGCAGATCGCGGTTCTGAGCCTGGCGCAGAGTGAGCAAGACCGGACGATCGCGAGGTCGGCGCTGATGCCACAGGCGCAGCTCGAGGTACTCGACTTGGTTCGACGGGAGAACCTTGAAGCCACTATCGGCCGGCGAATTCCCGGATTTCCCCAACACGTAGGTCCGTTACAAGTCTTCCAAGCGGGGCCGCAGTTCTCAATGCCGCTCCTGGACCTGACGCTGTGGCGGCGCTGGCAGGCCTCGCGGGAAGGGGTGCGGGCCAGCGAAGCAGACCAGCAGTCAGTGCGCGAACAGGTAGCGCTGCTGGTTGTGTCGCAATACCTCGGCTGCCTGCGAGCCGGAGCGGATGTGCGCGCGGCGCAATCGCGGGTGGAGCTGGCGCAGGCGCTCTACAAGCAGGCGGCCGATCTGCAGAAGCAGGGCGCGGGCACGGGCATCGACACGTTGCGCGCCAACGTCGTGCTGCAGAACGAAAAGCAGCGGCTAATCGAGGCAGAGACACAGCGTGAGACCACAATCTACGGCCTGGTGCGTCTGCTGAACCTCGACCCGCGGCAAAACATCGAGCTGGGCGATGAGCTGAGCTTCTTCGAGACGCCGGAATTCCGCGCGGAACAAAGCTTAGAGCAGGCCTGGACGGCACGGCCGGAGATGCGGGCATTGGGTGCGCGCGAACAGGCGGCGCACTACCAGAAGCACGCGGCGAGCGAATCACGGTTCCCGGCGATGCGGTTCATCGGTAGCTGGTCCTACATGGGTATATCGGCGCCGAGCGCGATCCCTACCTATCAATACCAGGTTGAAGTGGACATGCCACTGTTCACCAGCGGGCGCATCCGGGCCCAAATCAGCAGAGCTGACCTGGAGCTGAAAAAGATTGCGCAGCAGCGCGAGGATCTGCGGAACCAGATCGCGCTCGAGGTCAAGACGGCGCTGGCTCAACTCCAGGCGGCGCGCAACGAAGTAGACGTGGCCAACCTCGGCGCACAGCTCGCCAAAGAGGAAGTCAGCCAGGCGCGCGACCGCTTCGAGGCCGGCGTAGCCAACAACGTGGAGGTCATCCAGGCGCAGGACGCGCTCGCGCGCGCCAACGACAACCAGATTGCCGCGCTCTATCGCTACAACCAGTCGCGTGCCGACCTAGCCCGCGCCGCCGGCCAAATGGAATCGGTTTTTACCAAGTGAGAGGACTCAAGCCAGCAGATGCGAGGGGGGAGATGACCATGATTGAAGTCGAGGTGGGTCTGGAAAACTTTGACAAGATGCCGGCGTTGCCGGAACCGCCGAAAAATGGCCTGGCACGCGGGTGGGCCAATGCCAAGCTTCGCCTGGCCGTATTCGCTGGCGCAGCAGTTCTGCTGCTGAGCGTCGCGATCCTCTTCGTCCACTACCACGGCCGGGAATCGACCGACGACGCGCAGGTGGACGGGCACATTGCCCCGGTTGCGTCGAAGGTCTACGGCAATGTGACCGAAGTGCTCGTGGAAGACAACCAGCCGGTCAAAGCCGGCCAGGTGCTGGTGCGCATTGACCCGCGAGACTATCAGGCCAGCTTGGACAAGGCCCGAGCCGCGCTTGCCCTGGCGGAGAGCCAGGCGGCTGCCGCGCAGGTCGGCGTGCCGTGGACGCGCGAGACCACGCAGAGTGGCGACTCGAATGCCGTAGCGCAGCTGCTCACCTCCGACGCGGATTTCCTCCGCGCCAGGCTGGCCTACGAGCAGGCGACTGGCTCCGACCTGGCCTACGCGCGCGCGCAAGTGGAAAAGAGCCAGGCGAATTACGACCGGGCCAAAGCGGATCTGGCGCGCATGGAGCCGCTCGCGGCCAAAGTGGAGATTTCACAACTGCAGTTCGATGGTTTTGTAGCTGCCGCGCGTGTGGCGCAAAGCGAACTAAAGGCGGATCAGGAGAAACTGGCGCAGGCGGAGAAGAGCGCCGAAATCGCCCAGGCCGCATTGCGGGCGGCCGAAGCGCGGGTCGCGCAGGCTCGCGCCGGGGTTGCCCAGGCGAAGGCCAATTTCAAGCAGGTGAACATCCGCACGGCTGATGCGTCAGCGGCGGCAGCGAACGTGGCCGCGGCACGGGCAAACCTGGAAGCGGCTGAGTTGCAGTTGGGCTATACGACGATCGTTGCACCGGTGACCGGCGTGGTGACGCGGAAATCGGTGGAAGTGGGGCAGATCGCCCAGCCGGGGCAAGGGCTGCTGGTGGTGGTTCCGCTCGAGGAGGTTTGGGTGACAGCCAACTTCAAGGAGACACAGTTGGCCAAAATGCGGCCAGGGCAGAAAGCTGAAGTCAAGGTGGACACGTACGGCAAGACTTTTACCGGCCGCCTGGACTCCATCGCCGGCACCACTGGCGCGCGGCTGAGCTTGCTGCCGCCCGAAAACGCTACGGGCAACTTCGTAAAAGTGGTGCAGCGAATCCCCGTGAAGATCATGCTGGACCGCATCCCGCCGGAGAAAGCGATACTGCGGCCCGGGATGAACGTCGACGCGACCATCCTGACCCGCTGAGCAGAGAGCCGGCCGAGGCTTGTCCGGAGCATGAGCATGAGGAGCTTGCTGTCGAAAATCCGGAACGAGAAGGGCGAAGTCAATCCGTGGATTATCGCAGTCACGGTGACCCTGGCGACGTTCATGGAGATTCTGGATACCAGCATCGCCAACGTCGCGCTTCCTCACATCGCCGGGAGCCTTTCGGCCGGGGTGGACGAAAGCACCTGGGTACTGACCTCGTACCTGGTGTCAAACGCTGTCGTGCTCCCCCTGAGCGGTTGGTTCTCTTCGCTGCTCGGGCGGAAACGGTTCTACATGCTGTGCGTGATGCTGTTCACGGCGAGCTCGTTTCTCTGCGGACTGGCGCCAAGCCTAGGGATGCTGGTGCTCTTTCGAATTCTGCAAGGCGCTGGCGGCGGTGGCTTGCAACCCAGCGAGCAGGCCATCCTCATGGATACCTTTCCACCCAACAAGCGCGGCATGGGCTTGGCCGTGTACGGCATTGCGGTGGTGGTGGCGCCGACCATCGGGCCAACGCTGGGCGGGTGGATCACTGACAACTATAGCTGGCGCTGGATTTTCTTCATCAACATTCCGGTGGGAATCGTTTCGCTGCTGCTCACCTCGGTGCTGATCAGCGATCCGCCACACATGGCACGGAAGAGTTTCCGCACAGGCCTCAAAGTCGATTACATCGGGATCGGCCTGCTGAGTCTCGGCCTAGGCAGCCTGCAAATCGTCTTGGACAAAGGGCAGCGGGAGGATTGGTTCGCGTCGAACTTCATTCTCGTCTTTACGGCATTGATGGTGCTCGGCCTTGCGGCAGCGATCGTTTGGGAGTTGCGGCAGCGGGAGCCGGTAGTGGACTTGCGGATGCTGGGCGAGAAGAACTTCCTCCTAGCCACATTCGCAATGTTCTTCTTGGGTTTTGTGCTGTACGGAAGCACGGTGATGCTGCCGCTGTTTCTGCAAACGCTGTTGGGCTATCCCGCCACGGCCGCCGGCATGGTGCTTTCGCCCGGCGGTCTGGTGATCATGGTGATGATGCCGGTGGTTGGTTTGCTGGTGTCCAGGGTGGAGCCGCGGTGGCTGATTATGGGTGGCCTGGTGATCAATGCCGTGGCGCTGTTTGGGATGGCGCGCTGGAATCTGGATGTAGACTTCCGCACGGCGTTGCTGGCGCGGATGCTGCAGAGTTTCGGTATGGCGTTTCTGTTCATCCCCATCAACGTCGCGGCATTCGCCTACGTACCTAAGGAAAAGACCAACAACGGGACGGGCCTGATCAACCTGGCCCGGAATATGGGCGCCAGCGTGGGGATCGCGACGGTAACCACGCTGCTCGAGCGCCGTGGCCAGTTCCATCGCCAGATTCTTGCGAGCCACGTGGACCCGCTCCACCCAGGCTACCGGGCGTTCGTGGACGCCACCAGCCAGCACTTGATGGTGCAGGGCTCCCCCGCCGCGCAGGCTTCGGCGCAAGCGCACGGCCTGCTCGACGGACTGCTGCAGCGCCAGTCCACCATGCTGGCCTTTGTGGATAACTTTTGGCTCCTGGGCGTCGTTTTCCTTGCAGTGATTCCGTTTATGTTCCTGATGAAGAAAGCGGAACCTCAAGCCGGAGCAGTACCGGTGCACTGAGATCAGACGTACAGCATTCGTTTTTGACACTAAGGGTCCGAACTAAGGGGGCAAAATGCAACACTTGAACGGTTCGCCAATCAACAAAAACTCGCATCCGCAGGACGATGAGTCGCTGATCCGCGGCGCGCTACGCGGAGATCCGGACGCGCTCGAGACGCTCTTCGCGCGGAACAACACCGCGCTCTACCAGACTGCGCTGCGGCTGCTGGGCAATCCCGAGGACGCCAAGGACGCGCTGCAGGAGGGTTTGCTTTCAGCCTACCGCAACCTGCGCCGGTTTGAAGGTCGCTCGCAGTTCTCCACCTGGCTTATGCGCATCGTCATCAATGCGGCGCTGATGCGCCGGCGCAGCCAGCGCGCCCGGCCGGCAGTCTCGCTCGACGATCCTCCGCGGGAAGACGAGTTGCCGCTGGCCGAGCGGTTTGCCGACACTGGCCCCAGCCCCGAACAGGTCTGCGCGGACAACGAGCTGCGCGAGATGCTGGAGGAGGACCTCGAGGAGCTCTCACCGCTGCTGCGCTCGGCGTTTCTGCTGCGCGAGATCGAAGGGCTCACCACCGAGGAGGCCGCGAAGACGCTGCGCGTCTCGCAGAACACGCTGAAGGCACGGTTGTGGCGCGCGCGGCAGCAGCTCGCGGACAAACTCCGCCGCCGCTTGCGCCGGAACGATTCGGTTGCCACCGGCCCGCAAGGTGGACGGTTCGGGCTCGGAGCAATGTCGTATGCTTGCGGCGCCGACTGAAGGAAGAATACCCATGACCACGATGCTCGAAAACACGCGGAAGGTGCTGCGAGGTGAGCTGCCCGAGCCGCCCGTTGCCCGGTTGATAGGATTCAAGCTGCTCGCCGCCCAGCCCGGTGAGGCGGTAGTTGAGTTCGAAGCCAGCGAGCGCCACGCCAACCCGATGGGCACGCTGCACGGCGGCGTGCTGTGCGACATCGCCGACGCGGCCATGGGGATCGCCTATGCCTGCACACTCGAGGAAGGCGAATCGTTCACCACCATCGAGATGAAAATCAATTTCCTGAAGCCGGTGTGGAACGCAAGACTGAAAGCCGTAGGCCGAGTGGTCAAGAAAGGCCGGACCGTCGGCCTCGTTGAGTGCGATGTGACCGACGAGAAAAAACATTTGGTGGCGCGCGCGTTGAGCACGTGTTTAACGCTGCGCGATAAACAAGCGCACGGCCGATAACCCCTGTGGTCTAGCTCCAGTGTCCCGCTGGCACATTTTGCCGCGGATCTCATAGCCTCGAGAGCCGCCGCTACGCTCCAACACTGGCGGCGCGAAGGTTCCATTACATGCCCTGTGTCTTGGCAAATGGATGTTGCGACACGCTTAGAAGATTCTGAGATGTTCTGTAGCTTCCTTCATCGCTCGCTGAACGTCGAGGGTGGCTTCTTTGCCGGGAGCAAGACGTGGTTGGCAGTTGATACTTGCAGTAAGTAGCTGAGAATCTTGACGGCCACAGGGTGAGAATGATGATCTTCCGGGTTGATGTAGTGTTTGTGGATACTAGGACCCGGATTCACCTCCAGGAGCACACCCCCGCTCTGTCTCAGAGAAACCGTGGGATCGTTCGTGATGATATCCACGCCGGCGATCGTGTTTCCGATCATACCGAGCACCTTTCGGACATCCTCGATGATCGCTGGGCAGACGAGATCCGTAATCTCATCATCGTGAACCGTGAGCCACTCGCGGCTGGAGTCTAGTCCGGGACGCAATGATCGGACCAGAATTTCGCGGCCGTCTTCCGGCACCGTCTCTGGCGATAGCCCTTGCGCTTGAAGGGTCATTTGCGTGGTCAGGTCGAACGGAACGCTTCCGGAACCCGGCTGCTTGAGAAGTCGTGCGATGGTCGAGCACCCGTCTCCCGTCACCCGGACGCCTCGCTGCCGAACGGCGTGGATCAACTCTCCGTCTAGCCACAGAAGGCGACACGTCTCTCCGAAAATCATTCTTTCGACGAGGAACTCCTTAGCGAACAAGGACACAGAGACGGCGGCGTTCTCCAACTGCCTTTCGGTGCGGACGTGCGTGGTGACCCCGGCGCTGGCAGTGCTTTCGCGCACCGGCTTCACCACATACACTCCGGGGTTTTGCGCCAGGAATTTCTTCGCTTCGGACAACTCCTCAAGCCGGAACACCCCATATTGTGGGACCGGAACGCCTTGCTCCATCGCCAGCCGATAGCAAAGAGCCTTGTCCCCTGAGACCCCGTTCACCACAGGATCACCGAGCTGCACCATGCGGTTCATGATGCGGGTGCGTCGGCCATTAAGACGAACTTCCCACAGGGCATCCGCTAGGGGAACAAATTCCGCGGAGAGAATTTGCGCCGCTCCCTCCCAGTACCGCCGGTAGTCCTCGACCGCTGGCTCGAAGTGAGCTGTTCTATTCTGTCCGAGATGAACCCTGGCGGCACGGAGAATGCGGAAGACAATCCGCTTCAGCTTCAGTCCCGCTTGCAATCGTTCTCCCATCTCGCCTTCTTCATTGATCACCACACCGGTCTAGTCTGTGCTCTATCCCGACTTGTTAAGAGGGTTGCCGCATCTTGTTGGGGGTGTGGTTCGCGTAGCAAGGGATATAACCAGTGTTAGGATAAAGCTAGCGTACCTATTGGGGCCACGCGGTGGCTATCCTGCTTGAGAGGGGAGTTTCCAATGCATAAAGAGGCGTGCGTCACTCGCAGGAGGTTCTGCATCGACTCCAAGCTCTGCTGCGAGACTTAACTGGTGACATTGCCGCAACCCGGCTTACAGCGGCAACTGGGACATATTAGGACTCGGCAACTTCCGCTGCAGCGGCGAGGTCTCGCTGCTCATAACATGAATTCTTCCAGCTTTTTCCTAATAACCGATGCGTGCTCATGCCCCACGCCCCTTCCTCGCTTCACTGTAGCAGGTTTAATTGTTACGGTCCTGGAAATTAACTCCAATTTGCGGTTTACAAGTGAAGTGAATGCACCTAAAATAGTTAACTGAGCCAGGGGCGTGGGTGGCAACTAAGCAGTTTAAGTTACCCGCCATTGTCCTTTCAGCAGCCACCTTAAACCCGGCGAAGAGGGTTCTCGCCAATGCTTAGCTCGAACGAGACCCTCGCGGCGTACCCGCGGTGTTTGACGCGGATTTTGGTGAGGGAGTGTCCGGTTCGTGATGGAGGCGGGCTAGGTCGAAAACCAGGAGAACAATTCAAGGGGGGGTGAGATGGATCTTATGACAAAGACTCGAGAAAAAATTGGTGCCGCCGAACCCGGCGCAGCCTTGACCCCGACGGTCCTCGATGAGGCTGGCATCCTGATCGTGTGTGACGACGACTCGGACACGGAAACGCTGCGGGCCATTTTCCGGGAAGCGAAGTTTACTTTGGAATGCGCAAAAAACATTACGGCTGGTTGTGAGGCTGCAGCATCCGGTCGGTTTCAGGTGGTGCTCTCTGTGCCGCTGCTGAATGACGGATCATGGAGACGCTTGATCGACCTTGCGCATCACCAAGATCTAAACTTTGAAGTCGTTCTCTTAGCTCGCAACTTTGACCTTAAGCAGTGGGCGGAGGCACTGAAGGACGGGGCGTTTGACGTGCTCGACAGCTTACATGAACTGCCAAAGGCTGCCGAGGTTGCGACCCATGCCCTTGGTGCCGGCCACCTGAAGCGCTTTCGGTCGCGTCACAATGTGGCCTGCACCACGAAGGTCGCAAGATCCTTTGCACGCGGGGCCTGAGTAGGGGGTAGGAGCTTCAGCTCCAACGGAGCAAGCAAGTGCCGGACTGAAGCCCGGCGCCCCCGCCGCGGCGGACACTGCCCTTCAGAGTGTGACAACCTCGATTTCCATAGCTTGCATTTTTTGTAGACGCGCGGAAGTTCTTGGCAGATAGCTTGCAGCTGTCCCAACTATCTGACTGTGAGAGCTCACATACGCCCATTGAATTGCAGGGCGAAGAATTATTGCCTTTCCGCCAAGGCTTGAAGGTCGGACTCTCTACTTGCATGAAACGGAAGCAGGCGTCTGACGCCGCCCGAAACTCCCACCAAATGGGAAAAAAGAGCAGGCGAAATACGCAACACAGACAGCAACCACTCGGCGAGTCGCGGATGATCCGCCAGCCAGAGCACCATCTGCGTCAAGACCCGGTAGTCCTGCAGCAACATTTGGCGGTCGCGTTCAAAGGCCCAGAGCCATTCCTTTGCGTTTCCCAGTCCTCGAGAGGCGTACTTGGCCAGAAGCTCGGCTGTCATCAGCGCCTGGGTCATGCCGCCGCCGGTGATAGGATCGAGAAAGCCGGCGGCATCGCCGAGCAAAACGATACCGGGAGCGACACCCGCGCGCGCGTTGCCAGCAAGCGGTGATGTGCCCATCAGCGAACTCACCTGCTCGGCACCCTCGAGTCGCGCGGCCAGCACCGGTTGCGCGCGCCACCAGCGATGAAACGCCCGCTCAATTGGTTCGCTCAAGGCCCCGGCGTAAGTAAGCCCCGCCACCAGCACCTCCTTTTCCGGCAGCGGGGTCACATAGAGTTCGTATCCGGGACAGACAAACACATCCACCCACGGCGGCTGGGTCTGGCCCGTGCCTAGGCGGAAGTGAGCTCGTGTGCCGAATCGTTTTCGGCGCTGCGGCTTATTCAGCCCCAGAAGGTGCCGCATCCGCGAGTGCACGCCATCGGCCGCGACCACCAGCGCGGCGCGGCGTGGCTCCCCGCCCACGAGCAGGCCGGCTACCCGGCCGTTTTCGCAGAACGGCGCATCCGCTGCCATCCCGGTGTGCGCCTTAACACCTGGTGTAGCCGCTGCCGCTTGGAAAAGGACTTGATCGAGATGTTTTCGGCGCTGTCCCCGCCCGGCGATAGGCAACCCGGCAACTCTCGGGAAGCGTCCCTCGGCTGTCTGATTGCCGAAGTGGTAGCGCACACCATAGAACGGGGCGCCACCCACCGCTTGGCCCAATCCCAGCCGGTTCAGGACGGCCACTCCGGCCGGCATCAACCCCTCGCCGCACGTTTTTTCTTTGGGAAATCGCCCGCGCTCGAAGATCTCAACCGTTAGACCCTGGCGGCCGAGCAGGATCGCCAGCGTTGACCCGGCGATCCCACCTCCAGCGATAAGGACATCTGCCATGCCCGTCATATCCGTGTTCCTTCAATCGGCTACTCCGTGGGTTCGACTGACCGCGGACGCCTTCAAAACAACTTGGGCAGAAAACGCGGCTTGTTCCCCATCGTTACCTGGTACGCGGGGTCGGCCAGCAAAACGGTTTCCTCAACGGCCACACGCCAGCGAAGGATCCGCACATGAGCCACTCCGCCCCAGACTGCGGTCAGCCAAGCCGTGTGGATCAGGGGCAGGGCGAGCAGCTCGAGAAAAACAGCGACGTAGTTAGGATGCCGTATCCAGCGATACGGGCCGCCGGTGACGACCCCCAAGCGCGTCGACGCCATGACTTGAACGTTCCAGTGCTCGGACAACGTGGTCATCACCCACCAACGCAGCCCGTTGGCGAGAACAAACAGCAGGCCCATGGCCAGCGCCAGGCGGGGGATGAGCGGCCGGCGAAATAACACAACCTCCAGGCCCGCCGAAACTAAAACCCCCGTATGCAACAGGACCATCCAGCGAAAATTTCTCTCGGGCACTTTCACAACGCCCTGCGCGGAAAGCTGGCGTTGATGGCGCGCCGAAATTCGCATCTCGACCAGACGGCCTAGACCCACGGCCAAGAGCAACCCGATGTACGCGGTGATGCTTACGCCCATCTCAGAAGAAGCATCTCCGAACTGAAGCCTGGCCCGAAAGCGGCCAGCAATCCATATTCACCGGCGCTTGCATTTCGCTTGTTCAGACACTCGTGCAGCACGAAAAGCACGGAGGCGCTGGAGAGATTACCGTAGTCGCACAACACATCCCAGGAGATCTGCGTATCCGCACGGCTCAGCCCCAGCTCCTCCTCCATGTACACGAGGAGCTTCTGTCCGCCCGGATGGAGGATGAAAGAGGATATCTGTTCCCGGCAGAGGCCATGGCGTCCGAGGAAGGAGCTGACCAGACTCTTGATTTTTTCCCGGATAAGCTGCGGCACATCTTTCGAGAGCACGATGTGAAAGCCACTCTCCTTCAAATCGAAGCCCATCGCATCGAGCGAATGGGGAAAGAGGTAACTCGTCGTATCGAGGATCTGTGGCCCGCGAGCCGAACGGCCGGTGACAACGGCGGCGGCAGCGCCGTCTCCGAAGAGCACACTGGAAATAAGGTTGGCCTGCGATAGGTCGCCGCGCTGAAACGTGAGACTGGGCAATTCGACGGCAATCACCAGAACGTTGGCCTCGGGAAATCCGCGCATGAATTCCCAGGCTCGGGAGAGCGCCGCGGCCCCGGCGGCGCATCCTAGCTCGGTGATGGGTAAGCGCCGGACATCCGAGCGAAACCCCAGATCATTAATCAGATGGGCGTCGAGCGAGGGAATCATCACCCCGGTGCAGGACACGGTGACGACCAAATCGATGTCCGTCGGCGTCATCCCAGCTCTCCCCAAACATTCGGAAGCGACCTGGCGCCCCAGCAGCACGGCGTGCTCCTGATACTCCCGACTGATTTGGCTCAGGGGCCGCGGCTGGATGATGTAATCCACCGGATGAATGCAGTAGCGGCGCCTCACCTGTGAATTGTCGATTATGGCCATCATGCCGTCCAGCCGGCTCGGCTCGAGCGAGAAGACGTGTTTCAGGTAGGTTTTCACTTCTTCGCGCGTCACTGCATAGGCTGGCACGGCCGTGGCGGTGGCCGTGATCGTGGGGCGAGCGCCATTCTGCTCGCTGTGCCTGGCGGCGCTCCAATCCGACAAAGGGATGACCTCGCTCAAAGTCTACGCGATTATAACCCGGTGACTGCAATGGATATGCGCGACCTGGTCCGTTGGAACAGCCGTTGCGCAGCAAAGGAAGTGGCGCCCGCGCGAATCACTCCGCCAGCACAATGTCGAACTCCACCGTGACCTCGTCTTTAACTTTCACGGTTCCCCCGGCAATGCTCACCGGAGCAATGCCGAAGTCGCGCTGCTTCAGGGTCGCCGAACCGCGGTAATGCCCATCCTTCTGTATCGCGGTTACAATCACCGGGCGAGTCTGTCCATGGAGTGTCAGATTCCCGCGCACTATCCAGTGTTCGGCGTCGATCTTCTCGACCGACATGGACTGAAAGGAAATTCCCGAGAAGCGGCTGCTGTCGAGAACTTGCGGGCCGTCCATTGTCTTCTGGACCTCCGCGCGTTTATCCGCCGCAAGCTCGGGGTCCAACACGCGGAGCCTGCGCGCATCCACGCGAAACTCAACGGCGGGATTCCCGGCGGTCTCGACCGCGCCCTGTTCAATGGGGGCCTCAATTTCGTGGTCGTGTGCAAAAGCGGAAAATAAGCCGGATTTGAAGACGCGTATCTTCAAGACTGAACGACTCACGTCCATCGCGCGACTCTCGCTCCGAGCCGCAACTGGCCACATCCAGCCCCCCAGCACAACTGCCAAAACCCCCATCGACAGCGTCGCACGGTTCATCATGTACTCCTCTCAAGGTCGATCCTTATCTTGCCATCTTTCAGATGCCGGGGGAGAGGTGTTTATATGCCCGCGGTGGATACCTCCTACCCCGCCCTGGACACAGAAGTCACGAAACTCCGTGAGGGTTCTCTCCTCCGGTGTGAGGGCAGTTACGAGTGCTTTGCCGGCGATCCTGATGTATCCTCTTCGACTCTGCTTCGGCTACGGCTTTGCCGCTGATGCCCGAGACACCCGCCCATCTTGGGTCCGTGTCGCATCCAAGCAAGCAGGAGCTAGGATAATGTCCGATCCAGTATCCGAAAAGGTTCTCGCCATCCTCGCTTCGGTGAAGCGCATTCCGCGAGATAAGATTTCCATCGACACCCCGCTGCAGGCTCTCGGGATCGATTCCTTGGATACCATCGTCTTGCTGTCCGAGCTTGAAAAAGCATTCCGGATCGCTATTTCCGATGATGATGCCCGGTCGGTCCGCAGTGTGCGCGACGTGGTCGAGGAAGTGAGGAAGCTGGCAGGGAATGTTTCTGTGGACTCCACCGCGCCTGCGGCCTGAGCAATGACTGCCCGGCGAGTCGTCGTGACCGGACTGGGCGTGATCTGCGCGCTGGGTCACAACCTCGCTGAGGTTTGGTGCGCGCTGCGCGCGGGCCGATCGGGCATCGGTCCGATCCGATCGTTGGACGTCTCCAACCTGCGCTTTCAAAACGGCGCCGAGGTGCGGGAATACGATACCGGCAAACACTTTGGTTCCAACCGGGCCGACCTGCTGGATCGCTTCGCTCAATTCGCGGTTATCGCTGCGCGGGAAGCAGTTGGGGACTCCGGCGTGACCCTGACGCCAGAGCTTCGGGAAAAGACCGCTGTGGTCTCCGGTTCGTGTGTCGGCGGCCAGTCCACCCAAGACGCCGGATTCGTAGAGCTTTATCGCCAGGAACGAGGCCGGGTCCATCCTCTTACGATCCCACGAATCATGGCGAATGCCGGCGCCAGCCACATTTCCGTGGAGTTCGGCACAACAGGCCCCGCCTTCACGATTTCCACCGCTTGCTCCTCCGCCAACCATGCTATCGGCCAGGCCTTCCGGATGGTTCGCAGCGGCGAAGTCGATCTGGCGATTGCCGGCGGGAGCGAGGCCCCGTTCAGCATGGGCCTGTTGAAGGCCTGGGAAGCCATACGCGTCATTGCTCCTGATACTTGCCGGCCTTTTTCTCGGGATCGTCGCGGGATGATCCTGGGCGAGGGCGGCGCCATGCTGGTGCTGGAACCGCTTGAGCGCGCTGAGGCCAGAGGCGCGAGAATTTACGGTGAAATCGTGGGATTGGGGATGTCCTCCGATGCCGGCCACATCACGCAGCCTTCGGTGGAAGGCCCCGCCCGAGCGATGCGGGCGGCGCTGCGCGATGCCCAGCTTCACCCTGAACAGGTCGGCTATATCAACGCCCATGGCACAGGCACGCCGGGCAATGATCCAACCGAGACGCGCGCCATTCGCGAGGTCTTCGGCGCGCATGCTGACCGGCTCGCTGTGAGCTCGACCAAGTCCATGCACGGCCACGCCCTGGGCGCTGCGGGTGCACTCGAAGCGGTGGCTACCGTCATGGCCTTGCACCAGGGTCTGCTCCCGCCGACGGCTAACTTCATCGAGCCGGACCCGGAATGCGATCTCGACATCATCACCCATCGCGCGCGAGCGGCCCAAGTCGAATGTGCTCTCTCCAACTCGTTCGCCTTTGGCGGGCTCAACGCGGTGCTGGCGCTGCGCACGCATCTGCGGTGAGTTTTTCCCCCCGACGACCGGCCCCGGCCGGGGTCACCGCCCATTGAGGCTGTGTTTCTCAAGCTGTTTAGACACACGTCCGCGGCTGACCAAGCCTCGCGCGAAAAGAACGTGATTAGGTGAGTGCGGGTGAACTAGCCGCGGCCGGCTGCGGCCTTGGCTTTGGCCGGAGCAGCAGACGCCTTTTTCCGCCGCCGCGGACGCGCGGACTTGGGCGGCGCTTCGCCGACCAGCTCAGCGGTCATCAGGTTGGTGACAAACTTCTTCATGCCGTGAGTATCGAAATCGATCGTGGTGCGTTCCGGGTCGGATTGGGTGACCACACCGAACCCGTAAATCTCGTGCTTGATGTACTGGCCCTCGGGGAGAACCTGCACAACTTCCTCCTTTAGTCCCACTCGCAAGCCCTGGGAAAGAGAGGGCGAGCCCCGATTTCATCGGGGCCCGCCTAATGCCTGGCTAGAGGCTGGTGACGTTCTCGGCCTGCAGACCCTTGGGTCCTTTGCGGACCTCGAATTCAACGGCCTGGCCCTCGCTAAGCGTCTTGTACCCATCCGACTGTATGGCGGAGTAATGTACGAAGACGTCCTCGCCGGACTGGCGCTGGATGAACCCGTAGCCTTTGCTGGCGTTGAACCACTTCACTGTTCCTTGTTCTTTCACTTCTATTCCTCGTGTTTAAGCTATTTGGTGCTTCTCGTCCCCAACCTTGTGGGTGCCTCTAGCCCGTAAAAACAAAAAGCTGCAAGTTTATCCTTGCAGCCCCGTTGAACGAGTCAAAAGGAATCACAAGAGCATCAAACGCAATGACATACTATCACACACCACCGCTCCTGTCCAGTGAAATGAAATCGAAGATCTGCGGGCCCTTACACATGGATTGCGCTAATCTATTCATTATAAGCAGGTTATGATGAATAGGTGCTGCCGCTGTCAACTCCCCCAGTTTTCACAGCTTTTCACCACCCCCCAGAGCCGTTGGCTCCGAATCGCGGCCACGGGCATATAATTCCTGCCGATGGCACTGACCGAGCCAAAGGCCGGAGTGCAGCGGCTGTTCAACCGGCTTTCGGGGCCGTATGCGCGCGTGGTCTTCTCTCGCCTGCAACGCGAGACCCAGGCCGACGTGGCCTGGGTCCACCCGCGCGCTGGCGAGAAAGTCCTCGATCTCGCCTGCGGGCCAGGCACGTTAGCGCTGGAGTTGGTAGGCTACGGCTGCCGAGTCTACGCCGTGGACCTGGCCGAGCAAATGATCGCCCGGGCGCAGGTTGCGCGACGCCGACGGCGCTGCCCCCCGGTTCACTTCGCCGTGGCCGACGTGGAGCAGCTTCCGCTGCCTGGTGATGTATTCGACCTGGTAGCCTGCGCCTTTTCCTTCGCTGATTTTCCTGCGCCGGTGCAGGCCGTAGCGGAAATGTGCCGGGTAACTCGCCGGGGCGGCCGCCGGGCGGTGCTCGAGGCGGTGGCACCGGAGGATCCTGCCCAGAGCGCTGAACTCGACCGGCTCGAGCGCCTCCGCTCGGCCGGGGTGTCCGCGCACCTGCTGTCCCTGACTGAGCTGACCGCGCTATTCCGGCAGGCGAGTCTTGAGCTGCTCGACGCCAAGGTATCGGAGAGAAAGCGCCGCCTGGAAGACTGGCTCGGGGCGGCAGTCGGAGAAGGCGGAGTCCCAGCGCAGCGGCGCCTGCAGCGTCATCTTCGGGTGAAGTTGCTCGAGACTGCTCGGGGCGACGCCGCCGGGTTGCATATCGAGCGCCACAGAGGCCACTGGTTTTTTAGTGCGAAAGTGGCGCAGCTGCTGTGGCGAAAACCGTGAAGACACCCGCGAAAGCCCCGCGTAGCTCACTCCTGGAATACCTGGAAGAGTTTTCGCGCCACGGTGGAGATGTCGCGTACGTCCACCGGAGTGGCTACCACATAGCACGGTGGTCCTACCGGCAGGTCAGCGAAGCCGCCGCGCAATTTGCCGCGGAG
>QHYU01000198.1 GCA_003224235.1 Acidobacteriota bacterium | reverse complement strand
GCCGTCCTTCAGGACCAACTTCTTCCCTTTGGGTAACGAGGTGGGAATTGCTTGTGCCTGGTCCTTCCCCTCCTGCTTATCCTGCTGATCGGCGGGCTTGGGTTGAGGAGCCTGTGCGGCGAACGCGGTCAGAACCGCCCCCAGCACCAGTGCTGCTGATAGGATTACACGCGGACCGGCCCAGGAGCTTCGGGATGAGCCTCG
>QHYU01000197.1 GCA_003224235.1 Acidobacteriota bacterium | reverse complement strand
TCATGCCGCGAGCGATCATGCCGGTCATCTTTGTTCTTCCACTTCTGCTGCTGTCGGCTCAGACCGGAAGCGCCCAGTCGTTCGACATTATCAGGGTCGCTGACGGCGTCTATGCGGCGATCGGCAAACCGGGCGTCTTTTCCAACGGCGCGTTTATCGTCAACAAGGACGAGGTAGTGGTCGTGGATACGCACCTGCGACCGAGTTGGGCGCGCGACCTCATCGCCGAAATTCGTAAGGTCACTGACAAGCCGGTCCGTTACGTCGTGGACACCCACTGGCACCCGGACCACATCCAGGGCAATCAGGCTTACGTCAGCGCCTTCGGCCCTATGGTGGAGTACTTGGCCCAGCACAACACCCGAGACGACATTTTGGGTAAGGCCATCCCCAGCGTTCAGGAGCAGCTCACCAAGGACGTTCCAGAGGCCATCCAGCGGCTCGAGAAGGCGCTGGCCGAAGGGAAGGACTCCAGGGGAAACCCGCTAACCGCCGAGACCCGGGCGCAATCCGAGAGCCAGCTTGCTTCGCTGAAGAGCTACCTTGAGGAGCTAAAGCAGATTCAGATCACGTTACCCACGCTGACCTTCGACCGCAGCCTCATCCTGCACAAGCCGGACCGGGCCATCCACATCTACTACTTTGGGAAAGGTCATACCCGAGGCGACGTAGTCGTTTATCTGCCCAAGGAGAAGATAATCGCCACGGGCGACCTGCTCACAAACGGTATTCCCTTCATGCGAGATGCTTACCCCTCGCAATGGATTTCTGTGCTGGAATCGATGCACAAGCTCGACTGGAGCCAGGCGATTCCAGGACACGGCGGCGTTCAACAGGGGAAAGGGCAACTGGAGAAGTTGATCGCTTATATGAAAGACATGGTCGCCGCGGTAAAGGATGCCATCGCCAAGGGTATGACCTTGGATGACGCCAAGAAGTCCATCGACCTCAGCAAACATGCCGGGGACTTCGGCCCGAATTTCCCACAATCAAACGTCGCGGCTATAGAGCGCACCTGGGCCGAGCTGAGTGGCAAGATTCCGGACTGAGGCTGCTGCCCAAAATCTGACTGAAAACAGGCGGGAACCCGGCAGCATGAACCGCAGCCATTCTGAGGATACCATCGGCGGGAGACCCCGGTTACAGACGAAACAAAAAAGCCCCGACAACTCTCGGGGCCTTTTCTGTGAAGCTAGGGTAGGAATCTTGCCTTAGTGCTGGCAGCGCGGGCACAGTACGGCTAGAACCATCAAGTCGGAATTGGTGAACAGCCACTTCTCGGCCTGCTCACCGGCTGCTTCCGCGGCCCGAGCAATAAAGCCCAAGTGCTTGGTGCGCGCAAGCGCGTGCAGGTGCTCCAGGCAAATCCCGGTCAGGCCGGAGACTTCTTCTTCGGTAAAGAGTTTCTGGCTCGACTTGATTTTAACCACGCCCGTGCCTCTCAATATTCATTGATGCTGTCGCCATACTAAAGGCTGCATCAAACTCCTAGCAATAGTCCTTCCGTTCTACTCTGCCGGGACCTTTGGGCTAGCCAGCGTCTCGCAAGCAATATATTTTTCAAGGCTTAGTGGCCAAAGAGGTACCCCGGCCCCCGGACCGCTGCGCGCTGGCCCCAAGGCAAAAGGTGGAAATCCTTGCTTACTTTTGGAAAGTTTCTACTATCTCTAGGATTTGTTTCGTATGTCGCGCTTCGTGATGTGCAATCATCCGAAACCACTGGTAAAAATCCAGGCTCCCGAGGAAGGGATGCGGCCAACGGTACGCGCTCAACTCGCGCTCGCGGTTTTCCTCGAGCAACCCCAGCGTGCGCTGGCGCAGCTCCCTGAGGCCCGCGAGCATCGCTTCCTTCTCTCCAACCAGCTTTGGGTCGAGCGGAATCGGAGTTTTCGCGCGGAACCCGCGCCACTCTGCGAGCCAGACAGGTAGGTGCAGGCGCTTGATCCGTGGCACATGCGGCGCCGCACCGCTGACCAACTTGGCAGCTCCATTAGTGATCCTCGCCTCGACCATCGTTAGGTGCGCAATTACTTCGGCCGCCGACCACGCGCCCGAACGCGGAGGCGTCTGCCACACGCTCCGGGAGACGGCATCTGCAGCCGAGAGCAGTCCACCCCTGGCCCGGGCCAGGTGTTCAAGAATCGGTACGATGTCTGCCATGGCAGGCTGTGCTAGATAGTGTAACCCCCTGCTTCTTCAAAGGCTTGCGCGATCTGCAGCACACTGGCCTCCCCAAAGCGGGGACCTAGGATTTGCAGCCCCACTGGCAGCCCCGCTGGCGTCTTTCCGCAAGGCACGGAAATCCCCGGCACACCAGCCAGCGATCCAGTGACGGTGTAAATGTCCGCGAGATACATTTGCAGAGGCTCAGCGGTACGTTCTCCCAGCCGAAACGCTGGCACCGGGGAAGTTGGCGTAATTATGGCGTCCACATGGCCGAAGGCCTCGCCGAAATCACGGGCGATTAACGTGCGGACGCGCTGAGCCTTCAAGTAGTAGGCGTCATAGTATCCGGCCGAGAGCGCGTAGGTTCCCAACATGATCCGGCGCTTCACTTCGGAACCAAATCCGCGCCCGCGCGTCTTTTTGTACATCTCCAGCAGCGTCGAGCCAGCGATCCGCAGGCCATAGCGCACACCATCGTACCTCGCCAGGTTCGAACTCGCTTCGGCTGTGGCAATTACGTAGTAGGTGGCGATGGCGTAGTCGGTGTGCGGCATCCGCAGCTCCACAGGCTGGCACCCCAGGCACTTCAGCAGTTCCACCCCCGCTTCCACTTTCTGCCGCACTGCCGGGTCCATCCCCTCGGCGAAGTATTCTTTCGGGATGCCGATGCGCAAGCCCTTTACGGGCTGCTGGAGCCCTGCTAGATAATCAGGCACCGATACAGCAGCCGCAGTCGAGTCATTCGGATCGCGCCCGGCAATCACCCCCAGCACCGCCGCGGCGTCGCGTACGGAGGTGGCCAGCGGGCCGATGCGGTCGAGCGAAGACGCAAACGCAATCAGCCCGTAGCGCGAGACCCGGCCATAGGTAGGCATCATTCCCGGGACGCCGCAGAGTGCGCCCGGCTGGCGGATCGACCCGCCAGTATCTGTACCCAGGGCCGCTACTGCAAGGCCTGCAGCTACGGCTGCGGCCGAGCCTCCGCTTGACCCACCCGGCACGCGGTCGCGAGCGACTGGGTTGCGAACCGGCCCATACGCCGAGTTCTCGTTGGAAGAGCCCATTGCAAACTCGTCGCAGTTGGTCTTGCCGAGCAGGACTGCGCCGGCGCGTTCCAGACACTCAACGGCCCAGGCATCATAGGGTGGGATGTAATTCTCGAGGATTCGCGAGCCACAGGTGGTGGTCACCCCCCGCGTGCTGATGACGTCCTTGATGGCCATCGGCACGCCCGCCAGCGGCGGCAGGGGCTCGCCTCTGGCGATCTTCCCGTCGATGCGCTCGGCCTGCGCATAGGCGCGCTCAGGACACAGAGCCAGAAACGCGTTCAGCTCCGGATTCTGCTTCTCAATGCGCGCGTAGTACTCGGTCGTGAGCTCGCGGGCCGAGACTTTCTTGGCTCCCAGCGCCGCCCGTACTGAATCCACCGTCCATTGTTCCGCAGTGCTCATCGCCAAATTGCCTAGCTTAGGCGGGCACTAGCTCCCCCACTCGAGGAGCAGATGCGCACCAAAGCGTCCGGTACACTTTCCGGTTCACCTGTCATTCGAACCGCGACGAGTAATCTTTCCATTGTTGAGACGGAGCCAGACCGATGCCTAGTTGGAAGGATCTCCGTGGTCATCTCTCGATCACCTTCGGAACGCGGAAATAGGGCGGGCTTGGATCGGGCGCACCGGAGAGCACCTCTCGGGTCACCTCGCAGACACGAGGAACATCTTCTCGAAGGGAGATGTTCTCGGCGGGGTCAGCACTGGCCAGCACTTGCGCCATCGGCTCCACCTGCACAGTATCCAGTTCGTTGAGCTTCTCCACATAGGTCAATATGGAATCAAGCTGCCGCCGATAGGTCTCCACCTCGGATTCCGTCAGCTCCAAATGGGCCAACTCAGCCACGTGCAACACATCTTCTCGGGTGATTTTCATTCGCTCTCCGTGTTTGTCGCCCTATAGGGCAAACATTCACCCTCCGGGCGCCCTGTTCCTCGGAAGCCTGCTACTGCCCCGCCGACGGCAGAAGACAATCGTCGCGTCCTGAGGCGCATCGCTCCATTAGTTTGTGTCTGCCAAGATTACTCCAGGCAGCTCGCTCCGCGATTCTAGCACAGCGCCCCTCTTGCGCTTCTTCGCCACCACAATGTCGAGGGCACAATATCCGAGGTCTGGAGGTATGCTGCACGACCCTAGCTGCTGGGTCTTGGTTGCAGCCCGAGGCGGTCGGCGACGGCGCGCATGGCCTCGATACAGAAACGGATGTGCTCCTCGAGTGGCACGCCTAATTCCTCTGCGCCTTTCAGCACGTCCTGGCGATTGACGCCACGAGCGAAAGCCTTGTCCTTGAGCTTGCGCTTCACCGAATCGGTTTCCACCTCGAAGATGCTTTTTCCGGGCTTGACCAGGGCGCAGGCGGTGAGGAATCCGGCGAGCTCGTCACAGGCGAACAGGGCATGCTCGAGCGGGGTCTGGCGCGGCACACCGCTGTAGTCGGCGTGGGAAAGGATGGCGCGGATCAACTCCTCCGGGTAGCCGCGTTCCCGGAGGATCTTGGAGCCTTCGTAAGGATGCTCCTGGGTGGGGTGGTGGGCCTCGTTTGGCCAACGCTCGTAGTCGAAATCGTGCAGAAGTGCGGTCAAGCCCCAGAGCTGTTCGTCACCGCCCAGCTTTCGAGCATACGCGCGGACGCAGGCTTCGACCGCCAGCGCATGTTTGAGGAGGTTTTCGTTTTGCGTGTACTCACAGAGCAGACTCCATGCGTCGTCTCGATTGAGCATCCGTTGACCTCCCGACTCGTGAGTGCACCAGCAGAGGCGGCGCTCGGAAGCGCACCACTCCCCGAGCCGGCAAACTTGGGACAGGCAGGGATGCCTGTTCCGTAGAGGTACAGTATATCGATTCCAGAGCGCGCAGGCGGATTGGGCTGCGAAGAATTTAAAAAATCGAAAAAAGTTCTTGACAGAAATCCGACCGATCTGCATTATGTCGGAGCGCCAGTTTTTTGCCTTCCCCCAATAAGCAATCCCCTATATCCGTAAGCCGGAAAAATCTGTGAGGGACCGGTGTCTGATAAAAACGGCAGCAAGAGCCTTATCGAATCAGAAATGGATCGTGAAGTCGTCCGCTGCAAGGTTTGCGGGCTCGTGCAGTACCGCACGCGCACGGGAAATTGCCGCCGCTGCGTCCGCCTGTTGCCGCCTAAGGTGGAGTTTCTCATCCCGCCTCCAGCGCCGCAGGAATTGCCGGGGGATGATCGACAATTATTTGAGAAGTGGCCTAACCGTGAGACGGTGGAGAACATCGGGCAGCGAATTCGCCAGCTGCGCGAATCCCGCGCGATGACGCAAAGCCAGCTCCAAGCCCGCTCACGTGTCTCTCGTTCTTACTTGTCGCGGATCGAAAGCGGCCAGATGACGCCAAGCCTCGGCACGCTGGAGAAAATCTCTGAGGCGCTCGGGGTCGGTCTGAACCGCTTCTTCGTCCCTGAATCAAATGGCGAGGCTCTGCTGGAAGATCCGTTCATCCAGGGACTCCGGCCCTATCTGCGACAACTGGACTGGGAGCAGTGGCAGGGGATCCTGAAGCGGCTGCAGGCTATCAGCGACCACGTTTCCACCAGCAACGTTCACCTTCGTCCGGCTCCTCAGCCGGTGAAGATACCGCAATTGGCGCGGCGCCTGGGGCCTCCTGTCCTGGTGGGACAACACTAGAGCCGGTCCCGGGGCCTCAGAAGGCCATGGTTCCGCCGGACCGGCGGTGACGCCGTCTGTTTAGCTTCTGATGTAGAGATGTAGCCTGGCGAGACGCCCCACGTCGTGCGTGTTTTGTGGGCCCATCCGCTATGAAGATTTCTGGCGGACAGGCAGCAATACCTCTCCTACTGGGCCTCGCTTGGGCCCGCGCGAACGAGCGTGATGTCAACGCCGTTGCCCTCCCTGGTAAGGGCAACGGCGCGCACTAAGTCACTTTTCTCAGAAATGAAGGCAGTGGTATCGGTGCTGAGTTCTAGGCCCTTCCCGCGGACCTTTCCGCGCTTGGACTCTGAGGTTTCCCGCTCGAAGCTGGGCCCTAGGTGCGCCCGGTACCAAGCGTCCACTTTCTCGAAGGGGTCTGACGTGCGGTAGTGCGCCGTGGCGATTCCGACCTGATCCTCTGTTGGCAACGCGATCTCAACGCTCTTGCCGGACTTGGCGGGCCTGGCCCCGGGGTAGACGGGCAAGCCCACCTCTTTCTCTGCGGCTGTGTTCACTCTCAGCTCCCCAGCCGGGGTGCTTACCTCCACTTGCTCGCCTGACCTGTGAACGCGGACATACCTCGCTAGGAAATCAAGACCGACTAGCGTACTCACCACCACGAACAGAACGGCGACGCCGGCCAGTCCAAACAAACACCAGATCAGATTGCTTCTCTTGGCGGGTGAAGGAGCGGGAGTCGTGGACATGTTACCCCCTTAAAGCCTGCTAACTGACTGTACCTGAACAAAGACCGTTATGTTTCCTGCAAAGGTCAACGTTTGCCCCTCTGCTTTTTATTCTGCTGCGCAAACCGTCCGTCACTTGTCTGAGCGGCCCCTGTGGTCGCCGTGTGCGGCGTCCAATAGATGACTGGGGCAGGCACTCGGCTGTGGTCATGCGAGCAAACGAGAATCCGGCCTCCGCTACGCAAAGCGGACCTTAACGTCGGGACGCTTTTCCAGATGTACGGTGTCGACAAAGCGCACCTGGCGCTGCTCGAACGTCAGGATCAGGGAATGGGTGCGCACGCCCTCGCCAAAGAATCGCACCCCCCGGAGCAAGTTGCCGTCGGTAACTCCGGTGCATGCAAAGATGATCTTCTTGCCTGGGGCCAGGTCCTCGGTGTCGTAGATGCGTTTGGGGTCCGCAATGCCCATCTTGGCCAATCGCTCTTCGTGTTCGGGCTTGCTAACCACCAGGCGCGCCAGGATCTGGCCGTTCAGGCAGCGCAGCGCCGCAGCGGTCAGTACGCCTTCGGGAGCGCCGCCGGTACCCATCACGGCGTGGACACCGGTTCCAATCACCGCAGCCGAAATGCCCGCCGAGAGGTCGCCATCCCCAATCAGGCGGATGCGTGCGCCGGAGGCTCGAATGTCATTGACGAGTTTTTCGTGGCGCGGGCGGTCGAGGACAATCACCACCAGGTCTTCCACATCGCGGTCCAGGCGCCTGGCAATCGCGCGCAGGTTGTGCGGCACCGGCGCATCCAGTTCGACCGCGCCTTTACAAGATGGCCCCACGACGATCTTTTCCATGTAAATGTCCGGCGCGTGGAGCAATCCTCCCTTCTCGCTGGCGGCCAGTACGGCAATGGCGTTGGGCGCTCCGGTGGCGCAGAGGTTGGTGCCCTCGAGCGGGTCCACAGCGATATCCACCGCCGGGTAGTGGTATTCCGAGTTGTGTACCGCCGCGCCGACCTTTTCGCCGATGTACAGCATGGGGGCTGCGTCGCGCTCCCCCTCGCCAATAACGATGGTGCCATCCATAGACACCGTATCCATCACTTGGCGCATGGCCTGCACGGCTACCTCGTCCGCCTTGTGCCGGTCGCCCAGACCCATCGTACGGGCCGCGGCCATGGCGGCCTGTTCCACCACGCGCAGAAACTCCAAACTCAATTGAATTTCCACTCTCGCTCCTGTCTCGGTTGTGGCTGGCGCTCTTCCGGCCCGCCCGGTTGCGAGCTATGGCCGCCTCCAGTTAGTGCCGTTCCAACTTTTCTGAGCTAGTTTCTTTCACAAACCGGCACCTGATGCCGGATTCTCTCCCAAATCGCCATTCAGCTCAAATAGTTGGAGCGGCACTGGAAGGTGGTCATCATAGTCAAGCCCGGTTGCGTCACCAAGGGCTTCTACGGCAGGGGCCGCAGGGTCGTATTGACCAAGAACGGGTCATCAAAATCGCTGCGCTCGCCAGCTTTCTTGCCCGCTACCGGTTGCAGGCGCGCCGAAAGGGGTTTGCGTAGCTTCACGGCGAGGCTGGCCATGTCGCCGATGATTCGCGCCAGTTGTGCCTCGGTGACATCGCCGGGCAGCGGGATGGTGTCGAGGCCCGTGCCGCAAACCGCCGAGTACGCCAGTAACGCATCGAGCGTAAGGGCACCTTCACCCCAACGCTCCGCAAGCACAGCGTCCTCCAGCACCGGCAGCATCAACCCGGAATAGCCGGCGCGCTTCACCCGAATCGCGTGCAGGGCGGAGGTGATCGTAGCGGCAGCGGTCAGCGTGCCGCTCGAACCAATTTTCGCCCCGATCAGGTTTTCAATGGCCGCGCCGATGGAAACTTCCCGCAGGGGAGCGGGCGAGAGATCAATGCCCATGTAACTCCATCCCGTCTCCTTCTCCAGGCGTAGGGCGATGGCTTCGATGGCGTGCGCGTGCCGGCCCAGTGCGGTTTCCAGTGCCTTGGCGGCCGCAACCGGCTCTTTGGTCGAGGAAAATGCTTCCGCGACCACGTTCGCCGATTGCAGCGCGATGCCAAACTGCCGCCCCGCGCCAGTGTGATAAGACCCCGGATAGAACGGCGTGTTCTCCGGCAGCATCGCCGTGGCGGAAAAATTGAAGTTTCCCTGGCTGCGAGGAGTCCTTTCCGATAGAAACTTCATCAGTCTGGCGGCGGCGCGCACCGCTTTCCAGTGAACTCCGTCTTCTCCCGCGACCACCATACTCGCGTTCAGGGTTGTGGTGTTCCGCAGGACTTCACCGAGCAGCTCAGCTTGGCCGGGATCGTCGCCATCCGTGAGCATAGCCGGGCCGATCGCGGCATCGAAGCCTTCTTTCTTGGCCAGGGCGTCGTATTCGCGGAAGAAAGCCAAAATCTCTTCTCGCGAACTACCCTGGGTGTACCTCGGAAATGGCTGCGTGCTGATGCGAATCGTCTGTACTTCATAGCCGGCTTGCTCGTAGACCGCCTTTGCCTTCCGAAGCATTCCGAGCGCTTCCTGGACCTGAGTGTTGTATTGCCCGCGGTCGAGGTGCATGAACGCGGTAATGGCTCGCACTTTGGGCTTCTCCGCGGCCCTTCCCGCCGAAGCCCAGAAACACAGGAACAAACACGCCAGGCAGGCGACGCCGCGTTTCACCCGCAGATTGCTGGAAAGCAGTCTGCGTTTCCGCTTTGGCACGGGTCTTGGGGTCACAAGCCCTCCCCTTGCGCCGGCAAGGCCGGGCGTGCGTGATTATTCGTAAGCAGGGATGCCGGTGATGCGCTCGCCGATCACCAGCTTATGGATATCATGCGTGCCCTCGTAGGTGTAGACCGACTCCAGGTTGTTCATGTGGCGCATGATGCAGTAGTCGTCCACGATGCCGTTGGCGCCAAGGATATCGCGGGCCTTGCGCGCGGTCTCCAGCGCCATCCAGACATTGTTCATCTTCAGCAGAGAGATGTGCGTGTGGTCCACGCGGCCCTGATCTTTCAGCCGGCCCACATGCAAGGCCAGCAGTTGCCCCTTGGTGATTTCGGAGATCATCCACACCAGCTTGTCCTGCACTAGTTGGTGGGAGGCGATCGGCCGGTTGGCGAACTGCTTCCGCGTCTTGGCGTATTGCAGGGCCGTATCGTAACAGGCCATGGCCGCCCCGATGGCGCCCCAGCCGATACCGTAGCGCGCTTGC
>QHYU01000175.1 GCA_003224235.1 Acidobacteriota bacterium | reverse complement strand
CTGGCGTAGATGGCGTTCAATCCGGCCTGCACCATTTGCACGGCCTGGTTGCCGGTGAGAGCCCCCAGGGCGTGCACGTAAGGGTGGGAATGAAGCAGGTGCC
This sequence comes from Acidobacteriota bacterium, assembly GCA_003224235.1. Taxonomy (GTDB): domain Bacteria; phylum Acidobacteriota; class Terriglobia; order Acidiferrales; family UBA7541; genus QHYU01. The sequence continues at coordinate 22,028 of QHYU01000175.1, read as the reverse complement.
ACAACCGTTCGGCACCCAGCCGCGCTAAGGTGTGCTCGATCTGAACCGAGCCGCGCAGCCGCAAGACATCTTCCATGCTGTACGGGCGCGTGATCCCTTCCCAGCGCGGGTCAGTGTTCCATCCCTTGCGCGAATTCCCTTGGCCGTTGGGTTTCGAGCTGTTTTCGCTCTTTGCCATCCCTTCCTCCTTATTCCTTCCGCACTGCCGCCGTCTACTTCCGGGGCCAGTCACTTCGTTCGGCGCATCCGGGCAGCAACCTAATACTAGCAATTGCGGGGCCAAATCGCTCAGCGCCGTATTTGCCCATAGGCCTTTCAGGTTCCGCCACTTAACCGTATCCGGCGGGGTGGGGAACCACTGGACAGCCCACAGGGACGGCAATATTTGCAGAGCCTTGGTCCAAGACTGGAGAGCGTTTTTCCGCCGGGTGATCGCTGTTCAATATGCCGAACATATGTTCAATGACCACGCTCCCGTATTGCGAATAACATTCGCCCCGTACCGGAGGCAAGAGGCTGTTCACAATATTGAACAAATATTCTATACTTTGAATTGGCAGGCACTGCACGGCCCGGGCCCCGCCGGCCCCTGGCACGAATGGCAAAAGCCTCGGAGGGGAGCCGCACATGTCAATCCATGACCAGAGTCCTTCGACTGCGGTCGAACGGGCCCTCTCAATCCTTGAGGGTGTCGCCCAGCGTCGCGATGGCCTCACCAATTCGGAGATCAGCCGTAAGCTGGGCATGCCGAAGAGTTCGGCGAGTTACATCCTGCGCGCGCTTGAGCGCCGGGGCTATCTGCGGCGCCAGCAGGAGACGGGCAAGTATCGTCTGGGTCTGAAGGTGTTGAGCCTGAGTCGCGACGTTTTGGCCGGATTTGATACCGGAGAGGTGGCGCGGCCGGTGCTTCGCGGGCTGGTTGAGCGCACGCACTTGACGACCCACCTGGCCATCCTGGATCACGGCGAGGCCGTTTACATCGAGAAAGTGGACGCCCCAGGCTTCATCAAGATGGACACCTGGGTGGGCCGGCGGATGTTTGTGCATTCCACCAGCGTTGGGAAGTCGCTGGTCGCGCACCTGCCCAAAGAGGATGTCGAAGCGATCATTCGGGAGCACGGGCTGAAGAAGCGCACGCCCAAGACTATTACGACCCCTTCACGCTTCTTCACAGAGCTCGAAAAGGTGCGCGTACAGGGCTACGCCGTGGATGACGAGGAAAACAGCCTCGGCGCGCGTTGCGTGGGCGCTCCGGTGTTCGATCCCCTCGGACAGGTGGAAGCCGCCGTCGGCGTCAGCGGCACCATCTCGCAGGTAGACGACTCGAACCTGCCTAAGATTGTGGAGCTGGTGAAGGAAGCCGCGCGAAAGATTTCGCGGCAGCTCGCCCGCTCGACTGTGATGGGCCCGGCCTGATTCCGGCTCGCCAAGGCATGCGGGCCCCGGGCGCGTCGCGGGAAGGAGCATGCTTACTTCTCGACGCGCAGGTGATTGGTCACCGAGAAGACGTTGGCGACACCATTGGCGCGGATGTTGGCGACGTTCTTGTCCGCTTCACTGTCCACGACCCCCTCCAGGGTCACATGTCCGTTTTTGACGATGATATGGATCGGCGGCACAGCCTGCAGGGCATACCTCTGCAACACGGTGTCGGAATAGATCGCGCGAAAGACCGCACGACGCAACTGGTCATCCAGCGGTGACACCGGGAGCACCTCGATCTGATTAACTACACTCGAGACGCCCTCTATCTGTTTCACCCGCGCCCCGGCATCCGACTTGGTCGTGGGTCGCACGACTTGGCCCAGCAGTGTCACCCGGTCGCCATCAATTTTGAACTCCAAGTTATCGAAGACCGAGTAGAAGGGCAGCAGCACCAACTCATGCCGCACCTCTTTCTGGAGCCACGCCTCGTACTTCGCTGGATTACGCGGGCTCGCCTTGGAACTGTCTTGTGTGGAGGGTCCACTTGCCCAGGATGTGGCCGCCAAAACCATGCCCACCAGAAGGGGGTACAAAATTCGTCTTCCATGCATTCGCATATTTCCTCCTCGGCTTCTGCCTCACAATGCTAGGGCCTACTCAGCTGTCCAATTTATTGGATGCGAAATATACACCGTCTGATTGCCTCTTCGAGCCAGTTTCGATAAATCTTGCTAGGATAGCCTGGGTCGTTCTGGGAACACGGTACCCCAGGCGGACGGGGAGAGCGAAGTGTGGATTATAGGGCACCGCGGCGCATCCGGACATGCGCCGGAGAACACCCTGGCGGCGTTTCGCCGCGCGGTGGAGTTGGGCGCCAGATTCATCGAGACCGACCTGCAACTTTCGCGGGATTCGCGCCTTGTGGCCATCCACGACGACACGCTCGACCGCACCACCAACGGGCGAGGTCCGGTGAACCGGCTCACGCTGGCGGAGCTTCGCGAGCTCGACGCTGGGTCTTGGTTTGGCCCGCAGTTCGCGGGCGAACGAATTCCCACCCTCCAAGAGATTCTTCAGTTTGCCCGCGAAACCGACGTTGTGTTCTATCTGGAGATCAAGTCTAGTAGCGGCGCCTGGGGTATGGAGCACACCGTGGTGGGTGCGCTGCGGGAGGCGCAGGAAGTGGTGCGTCCCGTGGTGCTTTCATTTGACCACGACACGCTGGCGGCCGTCCGGCGTATCGAGCCGACTTTGATGACCGGATTCCTGTTTCAGTGGCCCCTGGAAGATGCCGTCGACCTCGCTATCCGTGCTGGGGCGCGACAACTGGCGCCGCACGGCGACCAGGTAACCCCGGAGCTGGTCACCGCGGCGCGACACAACAATCTGCAGGTGGTCACCTGGACCATCAATGCCCCTGCGCAGATGCGCGCGTTGATCTCCGCAGGGGTTGACGGCATCATGACCGATTATCCCGACCGCCTGGTCGCCGTCCTGCGCGAATGATTGCAGGCTGCCGTCCCAGCGGCGATCCCCGCTGCGAAAGACCGCTCGCGGCGCGGCGGCGGTCCATTGCCCCATCCTGCATCAGGTCCTGGTTTGTGAAAAAAACCAGCTCAGAAAAGTTGGCACGGCACTAGGAAGCCAGCAGGCGGCCGTACAGGCTTGCGAATTCTGCGATAGTCAATTGCTCGGCGCGCGCGTCGGCGGGGAGACCGGCGGCGCGTAGCGCTTCTGCCACTCGCCCGCTGTCACTTCCTGCGCGGAGGTTATTGAGCAGGGTTTTACGCTTCTGTGCGAAGCACGACTGCACGAAGTCCAGGAATTTGCGTTCGTCGGCCAGGCCCAGCTCGGCTCGCTCTCCGGGCAGGCGCAAGGTGATCAGCGCCGAAGTCACCTTCGGCCGCGGGCGAAACGCTCCGGGGGGAATCCGCAGGACGATTTCCGGCCGCGCATAGAATTGCGCCAGCACGGAGAGATAACCATATTGCCGGCGTCCGGGGCGGGCCACGATCCGCGCTGCTACTTCCAGCTGGATCACGACGTGGATGGCGTCGATCCGGTGGGCGTGCTCAAACAGTCGGCGGAGGATGGGCGAGGTGATGTAGTAGGGCAAGTTGCCGTATACCCGGAAGCGGCCGGAGCTGAGGATGCGTTCCAAGTCGAGCGCCAGCACATCTCCGGCGACCACTTCGAGGTTGGGTAGCTCGCCGGCGAGGTCGCGCAAGCGTTCCACCAGGCGCAGGTCGAGCTCCACGGCGATGACGCGCGCGGCCCGGCGGGCGAGTTCGCGAGTCATCTCCCCGTGCCCCGCGCCAATTTCCAGCCACGCGGTGTCCGGCCCGGCAGGAAGGCTGTTCGCGATGCGGGAGCGCCAGCCCGCATCGATCAGAAAATGTTGTCCCAAGCGTTTCGGCGACACGCCGGGTTAGAGTGTAGCAACAGTGAAGCAATTTCGTGCCTTCCACTCTTGACGAACTGCGGAGGTTTCAGTACCGTTGCGTCTTCAACTGAGGGCATATGAAAATTCTATTCGTTGCATCCGAAGGACTCCCCTTCTCGAAAACTGGCGGGTTGGCAGATGTCGTGGAAGCCTTGCCGAAGGCGCTTGTGACCATGGGCCACGAAGTCAGCGTCGTTCTGCCGCGCTATCGCAATACCAAGGCTTCGGCGGTGGTCCTGCCCAGCCTGACCATCCCCACGGGCGACGGCCTGCGTTTTCCGGCCGTGGCCGACGGCACTGCGGTAGCCGGCGTTCGCTATTTCTTCGTGGACGACCCCGACTACTTCGACCGCGATCAACTTTATAGCGTACAGGGCAAGGATTATCCGGATAACGCCGAGCGCTTCGCCGAATTCAGCAGAGCCGCGGTTGAAATCGCCAAGCACGTCTACCCGGCCGACGTGATTCATTGCCACGACTGGCAGTCGGCGTTGGTGCCGGTGCTGTTGCGCACCTTGTATGAGAGCGACCCGGTGCTGCGCGGCGTGCCCGTGGTGTTCACCATCCACAACATGGGCTATCACGGTCTCTACCCGCGCGAGGCCCTGAAGCGACTGGGCTTGCCGGAAAAGTTGTTCCACATGGATGCCATGGAGTTCTACGGCAAGGTCAACTTCCTGAAAGGCGCGCTGGTTTTTGCCGACTACCTGACCACGGTCAGCCGGAAATATGCGCAGGAAATCCAGACCCCGGAATACGGCCACGGGTTGGAGGGAGTCATACACCAGCGCGCCGAGCATTTGTTCGGCATCCTGAATGGAGTGGACTACTCGGCCTGGAGCCCGGAAACGGACACCTTCATCGCCGCGCGGTATTCGCCAAAGGACCTATCCGGGAAGCGGGTTTGCAAGCGCGACCTGCTTGTGCAGTTTGGTCTTCCGGTGGACACGCTGGGAATAGCGCGCCCGTTGATCGGCATCGTTTCGCGGTTTGCCGACCAGAAGGGTTTTGACCTGATCGCACAGGTGGCCAACGAGCTTCTGAGTGAGGACCTTAGCATCGTTGCCCTAGGCGCGGGCGAGCCCAAACACGAGCAACTGTTCCGCGAGCTGGCGGCGCGATTCCCCGGCAAAATCGGCGTAAAGATCGCTTATGACAACGCCGTGGCGCACAAGATTGAGGCCGGGTCGGACATGTTTCTGATGCCTTCTCGCTACGAGCCCTGCGGGTTGAACCAAATTTACAGCCTGAAGTACGGCACCGTGCCCGTGGTGCGCGCCACCGGCGGGCTCGACGACACGATTGAGCCCTTTGATCCGCGGACCGGCTATGGCACAGGTTTCAAGTTCGAGGCTTATAGCGGCCAAGCACTGCTTGCTTGCCTGCGCCAGGCCTTAAGCACCTTCCAGAATGAAAGAGCTTGGCGGCAGATTCAGGCCAACGGCATGGCCAAGGATTTCTCCTGGCACGCTTCGGCGGCCGAATACGTCCGCTTGTACGAGAGCGCGAGAAAAGCTCGCAACCAGATGGCCGCCGGGACATCTAATTAGTCTGGGTCGCAAAAGTACCTGAATCATCTGGCCTTAGAGGTGAAATCCTATGGCTGAGAACATTCGCAGCGTAAACGACACCGACTTCCAAGCGGAAGTCATCGACGCCAGCAAGAGCCAACCGGTGATGGTGGATTTCTGGGCTGAGTGGTGCCGCCCGTGTCACATGCTGGCGCCAACCGTGGCCGAAATTGCTTCGGCCTATTCGGGCAAACTGAAGGTCGTCAAGGTCAACGTGGACGAGAACCTGAACGCCGCCGGCCGTTTCAACATCCGCGGCATCCCCACTCTGCTCATCTTTAAGGGCGGCGAAGTGGCTGACCAGATCGTCGGCGCCGTCCCCAAAGAGCAAATCCAGAAAGTCGTGGATCGTCACATCGGCTGAGCCGCCCCAGCGCCACCACTCTAGCGCGATAGCGCAGGTTAGACCGGTTTCAGTCGCCCGTTTTCAAGCCTCCAGATAGGCCCCCGCAGCCGTCGCTGGTACAGCACACGCGGAGCGTCTGCCGCGACAGGGGGCTTCGTTCGGTTCCCCAATCCGGCCCGTCTACCGCATCAGGGTTGTCGCTTGTAGCATTTCCTCCGGCGTCGCGCGTACCCAGTAGTTCTCTGTCAGATTCACCCAGCGCACGGTTCCACTGGAATCCAGCAGAAACTCCGCCGGCCGGGCAAGGTTCTGCTCGCCGGCTTTGGCGTCCAGCAAGTCGTAGCGCCGGATCACCTCAGCTTTCGGGTCGGAGAGAAAGGTATAGGTGTAGCCCCTCTTGCTGCAGAGATCGCGGGAAGCTTCCGGTGGGTCAACGCTGATGGCTGCTACCCGAATGCCGCGTGCTTCAAACTCGCCCAAGTGCTGCTCGATACCCCGCAACTCGGAGTTGCAGGACGGTCACCAGTAGCCTCGGTAAAAGACGAGCATTACGCCCTTCGGCGCGGCACCGTGCACCGGAGCCGTCAGCAGTTCCGTCAGCGACACCGGCTTACTTCCGGTGTCCATCAAAGTGAAGTCCGGCGCCTTGGCGCCTGCGCGCGGCGCACCGGCGGATGACGGCAGTTGCCGAGCGACGATAAACATAAGAAACGCGAAAGCACCGAAGATCAGTACGGTCAAGCCTGCCAGTATGGGGCCAAGAGCCTTTCCTCGGTACAACTCTGAGCGACGAAACGCGCGACGAATCCCCACCGCTAGGAAGCCTGCGGCAAAGGCGAAAAGCAGCAGGTTTACCCAGGGAAAGTTGCGCGTCAGAGGAAATTGCACGAAGAAGAAGAAATAGCTGAAGAAGGCCAGCACGCTGAGCAGAAAACCTGCCCACAGCAGCCAGTTCCAGCGGCGTTCAGCGACAGGGGTCATCGCGAGGAGTATATCAACGCCCGCGAAGCTTTCAAACTGCACCCTTCGTTGGGGGCTTGTTGGAAGTACTCGTTGGCTTTTCGGTAGCTCTCCATGGCCCGTTACTATATCGCCGGGCGCCTGGTGTCAGCAGGACGTGAAGGAACGGGTTCGCCGGAACTGACCGGGCCCTTACACTCCATCTGCACTCAATTAAGGCGGAACGCAACTTCGACTTGGGCTCGAACAGGGACAGGATTGCCGTCTTTCAGTGCTGGTTCAAACCGCCAATCCTGAACTGCCTCGATGGTTTTCGTCGTCAGGCCAAATGGTGCACCCTTCAACACATAGATAGAGGCGGCTTTTCCTTCGGCGGTCACGACGATCGATAAGACCACAGTTCCTTGGAATTTAGCGGCGCGGGCTGCGTCTGAGTAGACTGGGCTCGCACAACTGGTGCAGATAGGCCATCCGGCTCCCAAACCACTCTTGAATACTCCTGGTTCCTCTGGGATATCATGGGCTTTGCGGGCATAGTTGGGACCCGGCTCGAAGAACATGGCGTGCATCTCTTCCGTCACCGGAAAGCGAGCCGTCTCATCCGTCACCTGGAAGATATCTTCCTCTTTCGCGACAGGACCAAATCCTTCGAGATGGACTGTGAGACTGATCTGGCCATTCTCCTCATATAGAGTTCCCAGAATGACCCCTGTGGCTCCCATTTGACGTCCGATCCACAAACAGACGTCGCGGGACCGAAGATCTTCGAGTGTCGTCCAATTTGTTGTCAGGTAGTCTTTAAGAATTTTGCGATCTAGAATATTCAATCCCGCGGAGTTAGCAGTGAGCCATTCGGAGAAGCGATCAGCAAGTAATGTGCCCAGTCGCGACGAATTTCCCGGTGAGCTGCGAAAGAAATCAATGACAAGAACTTTGGGCTCTCTCTCCTGGAGATTTGCTTCTCGAATCTTTTGCGCCGCCTGCGATGCCAGCGAATCCAGGTGCGCCTCACCGAGTCGAGTCAAGACGGAGTCACGCGACTGACAGCATGCAATTATGGGAAGGAATAACAAAGGGACGACAAAAAGTAGGCCAAGGGCAAGCCGGAAGCCAGTCTGCCGCGCCATGCCTAGAAATTATCACACGAGATGTCAGCTCAGTCGTGCAAAGTTGCCGAGAGAAGTCCGCCGAGGCCATCGTTGATCAAGACTGCTGAAATAAAACGAATACCCGTTAATTCCGGCTGTGAAGTCGCACGACGTGCACGAAACACGACCCGCCAACTCAGTCCAGACGGCCCAGGGCGGTGTTTGCCGGACGGATACGGTTTTTGCTCGGCTATCGAAGCAAAGTTCAAAGCTTGGCGTCAACCTTGCCTGCCCTTTTCTCCGAGTTGCCGAAAAGTGCTGCCTCCGCGACCGGACCCTCCACGAATGCGCAGACTGACGAGAAGTGAACTGCGAGCGACGACGGCAGATCCAAGTGTGTAAAAAGCCCCGTCCTGCCGCGCTTCTTTAACCCATTGATTCTCAGACCTCGCAAGTCGGACTCGCGGAGTGCCGAAACCACATCATTTTGGCATACGGTTTTCGCATCGCGCCAGGCGCAATCAGTCTACAATGAGTGAATACTGTTTCCCTGGGATCAGGAAGACGTGCATTGCCTCGATCTCTAACGAATACTCTTGAGTGCCCTTCTCGAATAAATACCCAGGGTCGTATAATCCCGAGCATGCGCCTGGCATGCCTGTCCTCACGGGTCCTGTCTTTCGGAACCTCGGTGATTCTCCCCTGTCTCCTGTTAGCAAGCGCTACGCCGCAAGCGCAAACCTCAGCCCTTAAATTGGCCGCTATCCATGCGACTGGGCAGAAACGCTATAGCGAAGCGCAAGTCGTTGCTGCGACCGGCCTCCAAACTGGGCAGGTCTTCGATCCGAATGCTTTGAACGCAGCGGCAGACCGACTTGGCCGAAGTGGCGCCTTCGAGGAAGTGCAGTTTCGCTACCACCCCGAAGGCGGACAGATGGCGGTGGAATTCACCGTGAAGGAGGCTCCCAAATTCCACCGCTGTGCGTTCGACAACTTTGTATGGTTCAGTGCCCAGGAACTGGAAGACCATCTCCGAAAAGAAGTGCCGCTCTATGACGTGCTTGCTCCTGAATCCGGTGATTTATTGAATGAGATTGTTGTATCTCTCCAACGCCTCCTGCAGAGCCACGGAATCACCGCTCAGGTCGAACATACGCAATACGGCAAACTGGGCAGCCCAGACTGGGAGCATCTTTTTACCGCCACCGGCCCAAGCCTCAAGATCCAGAGCGTTCAATTTCAGGGAGCAAACGGAATGGAGGAGGCCGTGTTGCATCATGAAGCGCTGCAACTCGTAGGACGGAGCTTCTCCATTGTGGCTTGCCGCGCATATGCTGCGGCCGCCTTTGTTCCTTTATACCGGGAGCGTGGATATTTGCGCGTGCAAATAGGCAATGCTTCGGCGCAAGTGTTGAAACACGCGAACGGTACCAACGAGTTTGAAATCCAAGTTACATATCCTGTGACGGAAGGCATGGCCTACGATTGGGAGCGGGTAGAATGGAGTGGTAATCGCGTGCTTGCGCCGGCAGACCTCGATGAGGCGTTTGGGATGGAACGCGGCTCGCTCGCAGACGGAAAGAAGATTGACTTAGGTTGGGAAGCAATCAGTAAGGCCTACGGAAAGAAGGGCTACTTGGAGGCCAAGCTGAACCCGGAGCCCGTATACGACAACGCAAACCGACGAGTGAGTTTCCGAGCTCCAATCACCGAAGGCCCACAATATCGAATGGGGACTCTAATGCTTTCTGGGATGCCGCCTACGGCTGCAAGAGAGTTGCAAGCAAGGTGGCGTCTTAAGACTTCAGACGTGTACGACGCATCCTATCTGACAGATTTTCTGAAAAAGCCCATCCTGGCAGGCGCTTCTGGACGCATGGCGAACATCCACACGGAAGTGCGGCCGGATCGCACACGACTGACTGTTGACGTCTCGATTCGCGTGGACTGAAGTAGCATATCGTCTTGACTCGCTCGGGAGACCTTTATCGGAACAGGCGAGCGTCGCTGCTGAGGTACAAAATCAATGCTTCATCGTGGCTTCGTCTTATTGGCCGCTGGTCTTGCTGTAGCTACGCCTTCTCTGCCCCTTGGCGCGCAAGCATCGCCGAACATCGAGAAACTTGCTGCGCTCACCGCCGAAAGGGTTGCCAAGACTCACGCTCAACACGTTCTTACGACGACTCTCCAGGGTTGCCTGTTGAACACGCAAGTCTGTGCAGTACTGGACGCCGCTTTGCTTACCGCCCTCGAAAGGGTGGCTTCGAGCGCGCAGTTGGTAAGCCGGGAACAGGCCGCGAGCCTGCTCAAAAAGCACGGCTTTTTGGCTCTCGATGCCTACAACGATCTTGCGCTGCGAGTGGTGGCAGCGGAGGCAGGCGCAGAAGTTCTTGTCACCGAGGACCTGCGCTGGAAGCCCGATGCCTACGAGCTGATGACCCGAGTTTTTGACGCCGCTCACGGTAAGGAACTCCGCGAATTCAAAGTCAGTGTTGCGCGCTCTGCACCTGACTCCGACGACCAACCGGTGATCTTTAAAGATGTGGAAAGTGGAGCCTCACTCTTCATTCCGAAGAGAAAAGAGTCGCATCCGCGGTATTTTCCCGCGTGCGAAAAATGCCCGGCACCTGCCTACACGCCCGAGGCACGGACAAGAGGGCTGCAAGGAATGGTCACTATGCTCGTGACGATCACTGAGCAAGGTGTCGCGGACCACATTGTCGTGGTGAAGAGTTTTGACGACGCAATTACTCGCCAAGCAGTGAAAACCGTGCAAGGCTGGAAGTTCAAACCAGCGATTGGACCCGACGGCAAGCCGTTCGCCGTTAGGCTGCCCATCGAAGTAGCCTTTCGTCTTCTCCATTAGTGATAACCCGTTGTCAGCTCACCGCGCGCGTGCCGATTGGATGCGTTTTCGAACTCCCGTATTCTGAGGTTGGGAACGTTCGCTGAAATGGCCGCTAGCCCGTTCAAAACCCCTCAGAGGCTTTTCGGCTCACTTACCCATACAACTTGAGCTTCTGAGTGGCAAGCGAGCGAGAGAACTCAAATGCGCGCAAATCGACGGACCCCGTTCGAATGCGTGGATAGAGAATTGTGGAAAGATTTGGGAAAGATGACTGCCGAATATGGTCCACTTGCGTACGCTCAGGTGCGGCTAAGTACCGAGCGAACCAACTAGATATAGATCCTGTGCTGGTCTCCGGAACCAGAGGTCTACTGTTGAAATCTTCACGGGCGCCGTGGATTCGCTGGCTCGCCGGGGTTGCCGACGAAAAGCCCCGGGTCTGAAGACCCGGGCTACAGGGCCTTGCGTAGGGGCGCGCCATGGCGTGCTCGTTGCATCCCTGTTCATCAGGCTCACGGCGCGGCTGATCTCCTTCGAATGCGTGCTTTGCGCGTTTTCTTTGTCGGAGCTCAATTCATGGTTGACAACTATCACTGCCGAGGTAACATGAAGTGCAAAGCCCGCCAAGAGCTTTGCAGGACCAATCGACACTTACGCCGTGACGCTCTGTCCCATGTCTGCGCTCCCAACCCCTTTACAATCCGCAGTTAGGAAAAATGCGGCCGCAAACCCTTTAGAATGCTCAGTTGCAAAATCATTAGACTTAAAACCTCCTGAAATGAACAGTTACGGAAAATGTGCGTGGTCCCCCCTCCCTTTCTCTACCTTTTCCCCTTTGCTCTTTGCCTTTTACCGGGGTTCTCTCCTTCTCCGTGGCTCTTGCAATCTTCCCTTGTTAGTCCGTGTTCATCAGCGTTCATCTGTGGTCGGTGTTCATCAGTATTTGTCTGTGGCCGCATCTCTTGTTTTTGTGTCCCTGCTGCTGTCAACCTCTTTTTCAGCAAAATACCGGACACTGCCCCGCACCGCCGGCGGGCTTGCCATCTTCGTGAGTGGAAGGTACGATAGCGGTTTAGCCCCTTCTAGATATCCCTCGTTGTGTTTCTTCGGCTGTCGAGCGGCAGGGGAGTGTGCGGCCGGTTGGCGTGACTGGAGAATATTGGGGCGCAGAAGGGACTGATTGGTGTGCCGATGAAAGCGATAGTGGTCATAGGCGCGCAGTGGGGCGATGAAGGCAAAGGCAAGGTGGTTGACTACCTGGCCGGCTCCTTCGACTACATCGCGCGGTGCGCCGGCGGGCACAATGCGGGTCACACCGTTATCTTTAATAGCCATCGCTTCATCCTACAGCTCATTCCCTGCGGCGTTCTGCGGCCGGACAAGCAGGCGGTGATTGGCTCCGGGGTGGTGGTGGACCCGGCGGCCCTTGTCGCGGAACTCGAAAACCTGTGCAAGGCCGGCATCTGCCTCGACGGGCGCCTGCACCTGAGTAATCGGGCGCATCTGATCTTCCCCTACCACCGCCAGATGGAAAAGGCCGCTGAAGCAGCGCGGGGCGCGGCCAAGATCGGCACCACCTCGCGCGGGATCGGCCCGGCTTACGAAGATAAGATGGCGCGTCAGGGGCTGCGCGTGTGCGATCTGATGGACCCGGCGGGATTCCGGGAGAAGCTTGAGCGCGTAGTGCGTGAGAAAGACGCCGTCTGCCGGGCGGCGTATGGCACGCCGCTCGATGTCGCAGGTCTGATTGAGCAATCTCTCGAGCTGGGCGAGCGCATTCGCGGCTACGTGGCGGACACGGCGGATCTGTTGAATGGCGCGCTCGCACGCGGCCAGTCCGTGCTGATCGAAGGTGCGCAGGGGACGATGCTCGATATCGACCATGGCACCTATCCGTATGTCACCTCGTCAAGCGCCACCGCTGGCGGAGCTTGCACCGGCCTGGGCATCGCGCCCACGCGCATTACCGGCACAGTGGGCGTCACCAAGGCCTACACCACCCGGGTAGGCAGCGGGCCGTTTCCCACCGAAATGCCGGACCTCGAGGCCAGCCAGGTGCGCGACCGCGGCAGGGAGTACGGCGCCGTGACTGGCCGCCCGCGGCGCTGCGGTTGGCTGGACCTGCCGCTATTGCGCTATGCAGTGATGATTAACGGCATCGGTTCGCTCGTGGTCACTAAGCTGGACGTCTTCGACACCCAGCGCGAGATTCAAGTCTGCGTCGGCTACTGTTACAAGGGCTCGCCGGTCCGTGAAATGCCTCCCACAGCCGAGCAGCTCGCCGCTGTCGAGCCGGTCTATCGCACGCTGCCTGGTTGGGAATCCTCCACGTACGGAATCCGCGACGCCGCGTCGCTACCCCAGGCCGCGCGCAACTATTTGAAATTTATCTCCGACGATTTGGGGTGTGAAATCGGCATGATTTCCACCGGGCCGGAACGCGACGCTACGATTGTCCCGCCAGGCACGAAACTCGCATCATGGTTGTGATCCGCGGTTCTGGCTTGTAACCCTGATGCTTTCTTACGACCATGCGCGCCAGAAGGTCATCGAAGTGGCCAGAGCGCGTCGCAGGGCTCCGGCGACGGAACTTGCGGAGTTGGGACAAGCCTTTGACCGCGTCCTTGCTCACCGGGTCATAGCCGACCGCGATTATCCGCCCTTTGACCGCTCGACCCGCGACGGCTTTGCTGTCCGCGCCCAGGACGTCGGGGCGCGCTCCGGCACCCTTGAGATCATTGGAGAAATCAAGGCGGGCGATACGTTTACTGGTGTGATCGGCCCCGGCCAGTGCGTACAAATCATGACCGGCGCGGCTGTGCCACCCGGCGCTGACGCGGTGGTGATGATCGAACACACCAAACCGTCGAAGACTCGAGTGGTGATCGAGCGGGCAGTTGAGCCCGGGCAAAACATCGTGCCGCGCGGCAGCGAGGCCAAGGCCAGTCAAGTGCTGCTCGAGACCGCAACGCGGCTGGGCTATCCAGAACTGGCGCTGGCCGCGCAGGTCGGAGAACATCGGTTGCAGGTCTTTCGCCGGCCGTGCGTGGCCATCCTCTCCACCGGCGACGAAGTTGTGCGCGTGGACGAAATCCCCGGGCCCTTCCAGGTTCGCAACAGCAACGGAGTCTCCCTTGGGGTGCTGACAGCGCTGGCCGGCGCCGAACCCGTCCCCTTAGGCAACGCGCCGGACCGCGCCGGGCCGTTGCGGGGGCTGACCGAGCGCGGCCTCGAGGCTGATGTCCTGGTGCTCTCCGGCGGCGTCTCAATGGGGAAATATGACTTGGTCGAGATGGTGCTGCGGGAGTTGGGCGCCGAGTTCTTCTTCGACGCCGTGGCGATTCGTCCGGGCCGTCCTACCGTCTTCGGTACCTGCCGCGACAAACTGGTCTTCGGCCTGCCCGGCAATCCGGTCTCGACGATGGTGACGTTTGAGCTGTTCGTTTTGCCCGCGATTGACATCCTGGGCGGTGCCGCGCCTCGCCCGCTGCCGTTTTTCCGTGCTAGGCTCGCTGCGCCGGTCAGCCAGAGGGCGCCCCTGACACATTTTCTTCCGGCACAGCTCAACTGGACGACCGGCGAGCCGGTTGTCTCCGAGTTGCCCTGGCAAGGCTCCGGCGATATCGTGACGCTCGCGGCTGCGAATTGTTTCCTGGTGGTGCCGCAGGCTAAATTGGAGCTAGCCGCTGGCGAGTGGGTGGATGTGTTCCCACGCCGCGGAATGTTCTGAACCACGTCGTCACGGCCTGTAGTGCAGTGGTTGTAGCGCGGGCGTCTTGCCGGCGATTGGTCATGCAGCGATTACCAGAGGCAGTCATCTGATCGGGCATCTGGGCGGGGACCAAGACCGTTAGGGGGACGCGGGCACGACGGGGAAGATGGCAAAGCTGACGCATTACAAGAAGAGTGGTCAGGTGGCGATGGTGGACATTACGGCGAAGCCTGCGACCGAGCGCACGGCCGTGGCCCACGGATTCATCCACATCGCGCGCGCCGCTTTGCAGAAGGTTCGACGCCTGGAGACCCCGAAGGGCAATCCGCTCGAAGTGGCGCGGATCGCGGGGATTGCCGCGGCCAAGCGCACGGCCGAATGGATACCTCTTTGTCATCCGTTGCCGCTGACGCACATTGATGTGACCACACGGCTATGCCAGAATGGCGTGGAAATCACTTCGCGGGTCACAACCACCGCGCAGACGGGCGTGGAGATGGAGGCGCTGGTTGCGGTCGCCGCTGCGGCGCTGACCGTCTACGATATGTGCAAGGCCCTGGACAAGGGCATGGAAATCACCGACATCTACCTGGTAGAAAAGCTCGGCGGTAAGAGCGGCCGTTACGTCCGGCCGCGTCTGGGGAATTCCCACTCCGGATAGCGATGACCACGCCGCTCAAAACCATCAAGGTCCTGATCGTTGACGACAATCCCCTGGTCCTGGACCTGGTGGCCCGAGGCATGAACCCGCTCTGCCAGGTCACCACCGCTGCCGATGGTGCCGATGCCCTCCTCAAAGTCATCGACAATCCACCGGACTTGATTATCTCCGACTACAAAATGCCGGGCCTTGACGGCCGCCAGCTTTATGAGAAGCTCCGCGGACGCCCGCAGACGCGTCACATCCCGTTCATCTTTGTGGCCAGCCGCGGGGACATAGAAGGGAAACTCCGGCCGCTCGTGGATGGCGTCGAAGACTTCGTCCCCAAGCCGTTTTTTCTTCAGGATCTGGTCCGGCTGGCCAAGAAAGTCGTTGACCGCTTGCACCTGGAGAAACTCCAGGAGCGCGCGTCGCGGCCGGGGGTCATCCAGGGCCGCCTGGAGGAGATGGGCATCACCGACTTGATGCAGTCGCTCGAGATGGGCCAGAAATCCTGCCGGCTGACGCTGCGCCGCGGCGGCGAACAGTGCGAGCTCTATTTTGCGGCGGGCCAGTGCAAGCACGCCGTCCTGGGGTCGCTCGAAGGCGATGCTGCGGTCTATCAGGTGTTGACCTGGACTGAAGGCGAGTTCGAGATAGACTTCAACTCTGCCTCGGACCGCGTCACCACAACCCACTCCACCACGGGCCTGCTGATGGAAGCCATGCGCCTGCTCGATGAAGCCAACAGCAACAAAGTTGAAAGCTAGCCAATCGGATGCGCGTTGCACTGGTCACCGTCAGTGACTCGGTCACCCAGGGGATTCGTCCGGACCGCTCCGGCCCGGAGCTGCGCAAACGCTGCCTCGCACGGGGCTGGCAGGTCGTCTCCACGGTTGTGACGCCGGACGAACCCGCCGTTCTGCAAGCGCGTCTAATCGAGTTGGCCGACTCCGGCGCCGCGGACTTAATTCTTACCACCGGGGGCACGGGCCTGGGTCCGCGCGACATTACTCCGGAGGCCACGCAAGCCGTCTGCCAGAGAATCATTCCCGGGCTGGCTGAGGTCATGCGCGAAAAAGGCCGGCAGAGCAATCCGCGCGCGGCACTCTCACGCGCGCTCGCCGGGGTCCGCGGCCGCACCATCATCATCAATCTGCCCGGCAGTCCGCGGGGCGCGGTTGAATCCCTCGAGGCCATCGCGGAGTTGCTGCCCCACGCCGTTGAGGTTCTTGGCGGGGCCCGCCACGATTAACGCCGTTGCCGGGTGCGCCGGATGTGTCGGCTCGGGCTTCTGTAGTCCGATCAGATATGGCGAATTATATTGACCTGCGGCTCTGTGCAATCAACAATGAGGGCCCTATGACTGGCACACTTTCGCAAAAGCGACTGGCTGTGCTCGGGGCAGGCAAGATTGGCGGCATTCTTCTTCGCGCATTCCTCCAGAAAGGCCTGATTGCCCCGAACCAAGTCCTGGCGACGGTCCGCCATCCGGACAGGGCGCGCGCCTTTAGTGAACAGCTTCACACTCCCGTCTCGACAGACAATCGCGCCGCGGCCCGCGCCGCTGACATTATCTTGCTCTGCGTCAAACCCCAGACGGTGCGCGAAGTCTTGGAAGAAATTCGCTCCGAGGTCACTGCCGCCAAGCTGGTTGTGTCCAT
Organism: Acidobacteriota bacterium; assembly: GCA_003224235.1. Classification (GTDB taxonomy): domain Bacteria; phylum Acidobacteriota; class Terriglobia; order Acidiferrales; family UBA7541; genus QHYU01. Next base: position 5,331 of record QHYU01000175.1, on the reverse strand, counting down.
TGCCGCTTCTGTCCCGACGCAATACATTGAAAAACACTTATCCGCCAAAGTGCCAGTGGTGCGTGCCATGCCTAATACGCCCTGCGGGATCGGCTGCGGAATGACCGGTATCTGTAAGGGCGCGTATGCCGAGGAGTCCCACCTGGAGGCGGCTCGCGCCCTGTTCGAGACCGTCGGCCGCACCGTCGTGGTGGACGAAAAGCACATGGATGCCGTTACCGGGCTGTCGGCCAGCGGGCCGGCCTTTCTTTACATCATTCTGGAGTCGCTAGCCGAAGCGGGAGTTAAAGTAGGACTCCCGCGCGATGTAGCCACGCTGCTCGCCGCCCAAACCATGCAGGGAGCGGCGCGCGTGGTTCTGGAGACGGGCGACCACCCAGCGCTGCTTAAGGACGGCGTCACCACGCCAGCGGGATGCACGATTGATGGCATCCTCGAGCTCGAAGAGGGAAAGCTGCGCGTGACCTTGATCAAGGCGGTGGTCAAAGCCACACAACGCGCCGGCGAACTGCTTTTCGATAAATGACCCGCACGGGGCGCCGGCGGCTGCAGTCGTGGGCGCCAATGCTACAGTACCCGTCAGGAGGTATCGCGTCTATCGCACGCAACGCGCCTTCAAAACTAGTCTTGAGTTAAACGCTGTGTTAGTATGAGCCGCTGATAGCCGCGATGCCCAGCCGTTACATCCCGATTCTGATCTACGCCATTCTGGCTGCAGCCTTTCCGGCGGTTACGTTGATCATATTCAAGTTCATCCGGCCGGATTCGACTTCTGCGGGCGCCAAGCTAAAGCCCTACGAGTGCGGCATCCCACCGGAAAGCGACGCGCGCGGCCGCTATTCGGTCCGCTTCTACATTGTGGCCATTCTGTTTGTGATTTTTGACGTGGAGACGATTTTCCTGTTTCCCTGGGCGGTGCAATTCAACGCGCTCGGGCTCTATGGCTTGGTGACAATGTTCGTGTTCCTCGGCATCCTGATTATCGGCTACATTTGGTTGTACAAGAAGGGGGCGCTTGAATGGGTCTAGCCGCCCCCGTAGATGAGAACGCCGCGCTCGCTTCCCGGTCGCTGAAAGCGGTCGGGAATTTTTTTTGCGCAGGACAGGCATTCTTGCCTGTTCGCCCCGGCCTAAATCATCGAAGGTGCTCCTGGACCGACAGGGATGCCGGTCCCAGATGAAGGAGAGATTGACGGTTTTTTCCGCCGTATGCTAGAAACTACGGCTTAAGTTTCGGTGGCTGCTGAGGTTGCGGCCCGTTCGACGCCGCTCATCCTAAGCAGCCTCCAGCACTCCGAGTTCATGTCCAACGATCCGTCGGAAAAGCAACCGCCTGCTCCGCCCCCCGAGGGTAGCCCTACGGCACAGGCGCGTCCCGAGCCTCCTGAGGAGGAGTTTCCGTCCGACCTGGATTGGCAACTTCGCGCCCACCCCGTGATCGAGAAAACACGTGCGCCGGCCGAAGAGGCTGTGCCGGGCAAGAAGGAAGTGCCGGCTGCTGTAACCGCTAGACCAGCGGCTCCAACGCCGCCGAAGCCGCCGGCTCCCCCCGCACCGACGGCGACCGGCGCAACCGCACAAAAGCCTGAGGTCCCCGCCGCTGCACCTCCGAAGCCTGTACCACCAGCGCCGGCTACACCGCCTGCCCCGCCTCCGGCAGATAAACCTGCCGCCGCTGTACCACCCGCGGGCGGGGAGGCCAAGCCCGCTGCCCCGGCCGCGCCGCCCGCCGCTGCGTCTCCGAAGCCTGTACCATCAGCGCCGGCTACACCACCTGCCCCGCCTCCGGCAGATAAAGTCGCCGACGCGGTGCCACCCGCGGGCGGGGAGACCAAGCCCGCTGCCCCGGCCGCGTCGCCTGCCGCTGCATCTCCGAAGCCTGTGGCGCCAACGGGCGCTACACCGCCTGCCCCGCCTCCGGCAGATAAAGTCGCCGACGCGGTGCCACCCGCGGGCGGGGAGACCAAGCCCGCTGCCCCGGCCGCGCCGCCCGCCGCTGCGCCTCCGAAGCCTGCCGCAGCAGTGCCTCCAAAGGCCCCGGCTGCTGGGCCGCCCAAAGAAGCGCCGCCCAAGCCCGAGCCCCTCGACAATGAACTGGTGAAGCGCTACAGAAGCCGTTTCGGTAATGCCATCCGCGAAGCGTGGCTCGACCGCAAGCAGGCCATCCTGGTGGTGGACCGCGGGCAATTGGTCGAAATTGCCAAGTACAGCCGCGACGAGGAGAAGTTTGACATGCTGACCGACCTCACCGCGGTGGACTGGCCTAAGCGCGAAAAACGCTTCGACATCATTTTGAACCTCTACTCCTTTGTGAAAAATGAACGCTTGCGCCTGAAAGTTCATGCCGGGGAGAACGAGCCGGTGCCCAGCGTCACGGGAGTCTGGGGCGTGGCGAATTGGCTCGAGCGTGAAGCTTTTGACATGTTTGGCATTCATTTCGAGGGTCATCCCAACCTGACGCGCATCCTGCTGCCCGAAGAGTGGCAGGGGCACCCGCTGCGCAAAGACTACGACATACTGACGCAGGATACGGCCTGGGTGCGCGAGAACCTGGGCATCGAGAGCGGGCAGTAGACGATGGCTGACACGCGCACTACCAGCTTCCCCAACGTCGAAACCACCGTACTCGGTGCCGACGAAATCGTCATCAATATGGGGCCGCAGCATCCCTCCACCCACGGCGTGCTGCGCGTGAAGCTGAAACTCGACGGCGAGAAGGTGGTGAATTCAGAATGCGTGATCGGCTATTTGCACCGCGGCGTGGAGAAGATCGCTGAGCATCGCAGCTACCAGCAGTTTGCGCCATACGTGGACCGCATGGATTACGTGGCCGCAGTGAGTAACGGACTGGGCTATTGCGAGGCGGTCGAAAAGCTGTTGGGGGCTGAGGCGCCGCCGCGCGCTCGCGTCATCCGCACCATCCTCACCGAGCTGCAACGCATTGCCAGCCACCTGCTCTGGCTCGGCACTCACGCGCTCGATATCGGCGCGCTGACTCCGCTGTTCTACTGCTTTCGGGAGCGCGAGGAGATTCTCAAAATTTTCGAGAAATACTGCGGCGCGCGGCTCACCACGCATGCCTTTCGCATTGGCGGCCTGCAATACGAGGCCTACGACGAACTGGAAAAAGACGTCGAGCGTTTCTGCAAGGATTTCGAGCACAAGATCGCTGAGTACGAGGACCTGCTGACGCAGAACCGCATCTGGCTGGGGCGCACGAAGGGCATCGGGGTGCTCACGGCGCAGCAAGCCATCGATCTGGGAGTCACCGGACCGGTTCTCCGCGCGAGCGGGGTAAAGTGGGACATCCGCAAGGCCATGCCCTACGCCGCTTACGACCAGTACAAATTTGAGATTCCGACCGGGAGGAACGGGGATACCTACGACCGCTACCTGGTGCGCGTAGAAGAGATGCGGCAGTCGCGCCTGATCTGCCTGCAGGCTATCCAGAACATTCCCGCCGGGCCGATCATGGCGCGCATCGGCAAAGTGCTCAAGCCGCCAGTGGGGGAGGTATACCATTCGATCGAAGCGCCCAAGGGCGAGCTCGGCTACTATATCGTCAGCGATGCGACTATTCAGCCATATCGCGTGCGCATTCGCCCGCCGTCGTTTGTCAATCTGCAGGCGTTTGACACAATGGTGCGGGGCCACCTGGTGGCCGACGTGGTGGCCATCATCGGGACCATCGACATTGTGCTCGGCGAAGTGGATCGCTGAGCTTGAGAGGCGGCGGCTCGCGGCTCTGCTGGGGATGAAATGAAAAGGGAGTTGAAACGAATCCAGCGATGAACGCACTCATCGAATTCTTCCGGCCGCACCTGCTGCCGCTGCTCTACGCGCTGGTGATCGTGGCGGTGCTGCCGCTCATCGTCGGCTACATCGTTCTAGTCGAGCGCAAGGTGATGGCGGATATGCAGGCGCGCTTGGGCCCCATGCGCGTAGGGCCGCACGGCCTTTTGCAACCGATCGCCGATGCTGTAAAGCTGCTGATAAAGGAAGACATCATCCCGGAGAACGCGGACAAGATGCTTTTCTGGGCCGCGCCGCTGATTTCGGTGACCGCAGCCCTGCTGGCGCTGGCGGCAATGCCGATTGGTCCCAAGTTCCAGATTGCCGACCTCAACATCGGTCTGCTTTTTATCCTGGGCATCAGCTCGATGGGGATTTTCGGAATTGTTCTTGGTGGCTGGGCCTCGAATAGCCATTACTCGCTGTTGGGCGCGCTGCGCAGCGCGGCGCAGCTGGTCAGCTATGAAACCGCCGCGGGGATGGCGCTGATCAGCGGTCTGCTCTTGGCGGGCACGCTTTCCATGCACCGCATTGTCGAGATCCAGGCGGGGGCGGGCGTGTGGTTCATGTTCCTGGCGCCGGTCGGGTTCTTCATCTACCTGGTGGCGTCCATCGCCGAGACCAATCGTGCGCCCTTTGATCTGCCCGAGGCCGAATCGGAGCTGGTGGCCGGCTACATGACTGAATACAGCGGCTTCCGCTGGTCGCTCTACTTCCTGGCCGAGTATGTCAACATGATCGTGGTGGGCTCGATCGCCACGACAATCTTCCTCGGCGGTTGGCTGCGGCCATTCCCAAACGTCAATGCGCTCAATTTTCTTGATGCCTTTCCGCCGCTGCTCATGCTGGTGCTTGCAGGCTACTGTTTCTATCGCACTCCCAAACAGCCGGTGAAGGTTCAGAAGGGCTTCCTGGCCGCCGTCGGCCTGTTGTGTCTGGCGCTGGCTGGTGTTTTGGGGGTGGTGCTGGCGCCGGCGGCGGCGGCGTTCAAGACGCCGGTGCACGGCACTTTTTGGTTTTTGCTCAAAGTATTTCTCTACCTGTACGTTTTCATGTGGCTGCGGTTCACCCTGCCGCGATACCGCTTTGACCAGTTGATGAAGCTGGGCTGGCACTTCATGCTCCCGGTGGCAATCGTGAACGTGATGGCGATTGCGGTGGCGCTGGTCCTGCACCGGCCAAGAGAAGCGGGCGGCCTCGACTGGGGGCTGGGGGCTTCGCTGTTGGTGTCGAACGCGGGCACGCTGATCGTGGCGGCGTATCTGGCAGCGGTCGGCCAACGGCGCGCGTCGCCGGTAGTGGGCGGAGCATAGGAACCGGTCTGGCATGTTCGACAAAGCACTCTTTTACTTCTTCGCGAGCCTGGCGGTGGTTTCCGCCTTCCTGGTGGTGACGCGCCGCAACGCGGTGCACAGCGCGATCTTTCTAATCACGGCGCTATTGGCCACCGCAGGCATCTTCCTGCAGCTCCATGCCGAGTTTCTCTTCATCGTGCAGATTATTTTGTACGTCGGCGGGATCATGGTGCTGTTCGTCTTC
>QHYU01000196.1 GCA_003224235.1 Acidobacteriota bacterium | reverse complement strand
TGGAGCATCCAGGATGTCTCGCAGGCCAAGAACTACAGAGCAGTCCGGATGTGCTTCCTTGAGTGCCTTCAGCGCCGGTAGCAGTTCCCCCTGCACACCGGCCGGCATGTGGTCGACTAGAAGGAGGTCGGGTCGGTAATTCAGAAGCACGCTTCGCAAGAGGTCAGCGCGTAAGGTTTTGAGCAATTCTTTATCCATTCGGAGGCGTGCCGGCTCCCAATTACCCGCACTGATCTTTCGGACGGAGGGAAGCTTGACAAGATCCATGCCGTCCGGTAATTCGAAGAACGGAGCAACAGGGGAATTGGCGAATAAAAGAACGTTGGCATCCCCAGCCTCTTCCATAAGTTGCCGGCCGATGAGGATATTCCGCCTCAAATGGCCGAGCCCCACATTTTCGGGCGAATACATGGCGATGTTGCAAGTCGAGGTCATATCGCAGCTTCCCTTTTTCTGCCAAGCCGAGGACTGCCGGGGTCAATTTGGGTCGAGCATGAAATAGCGGGGCAGCAGTCACTCGCTCCAAACGAATTCGGCCTCTCAATCGATAGAGATAGCCAAAAACCTGCTACCCTCAATGGGAAAAGCGAGTGAATTGCAGTGGTGCGTCAAAATCTAGACACACTCACCCAGCCCTCAGCCTAGGACCAGGAAACGTGTCCAGTTCCTGCTTCCAGCTCTGCTGATGCGGTGTTGTCGATCTCCCTGCCCCATTGACAGACAGCCGGGCGAGCGCCAGTGCCTGCGGCACGGGCCCTGATGCTTGGCTTTCAACACCAAATGCGAGGACGTGATGGCAGATTTACACACCTCGGGCACAATGGCAAGTAACGAAAAATTTTTGGTAGAAAAGTACTAGGAGGATCGAAATGTAACCCAGCCGGTCAATCAATAAGGAGAGATGATAGGCCCGTGCGGGCTCGAACCGCAGACCTCCACCGTGTCAAGGTAGTTCGAGGCTTCCTACCTCAATCTGACGTAGCTCAGTTGGTTTAGAACGCCACCTTCCTACGGCGGTTCGGCACGTTCAGGGAAGTCTTTCAGTCTGATTAGAGGATTCCTGTGCGCCTGTGACCTCCCTCTGGAAAACGAAGGCCATTGTGGATGTCTTACTACGAAGCGCCGGGGCCGGCGGGTCGGGGCCCCCGGGGCGTCCGCGCCGAAAGGTCCAACATAGCCTAGCAGCGCTGGGACACCTGCAGTTTTGTGCCGCCTCTGGCGCACGGCCTTGCCGAACCGGACTCGAACCATTTACCCATGCGCGTCATATTGGGAGCCTTGCCGTTTATGTGTCCACGGACGCTGAGTATCATAACCTTACTCAGTGACTCGACTTCTCTAGAGAGGGGAGACGCATATGCAAGAAGCTACTGTGGCAGCTGCTCACCGCAAACCGATGGGGCGTCACGGAGAGATTCGCGGCTTGGAGGCGCAGGGCCGATCGGACCAATTCGAGGGCCGCTTTGGGCGCATGTTCCGCACGTTGCCACCCGCGCAGTTTGATGCGGGCGTCTTGCACGATCTCGCCGCAGCGATGACGGCCGAATTCGAGGCTACGCCAACGCCGGAGACGGAAGCAGATGATGAAGAGAATACCGGAATCAGCGCCGGCTATACGTACCTTGGCCAGTTCATCGACCACGATCTCACGTTCGATCCCGTCAGCAGCTTGCAACGGCAAAATGATCCGGCTGCGCTGGTTGACTTCCGGACACCGCGGTTCGACCTGGATTGCGCGTATGGACGCGGGCCAAGCGACCAAGCCTACCTTTACCGCGCCGATGGATTAAAGATGCTGCAGGGCGATCCGCTGACAGGCAATTCCAAGGACCCAAAGGCGCGCGGCGTGCCACGGAATACACCGGAGACCGGTGAGCCCGCTCGCGCCCTTCTCGGGGACCCGCGCAACGATGAGAACGTCATCGTCAGCCAACTGCAGGCCTCCATGCTGCGCTTCCACAATCGCATGGTTGACGTGCTGGGCTCGGACAATTTCGACGAAGTGCAGAAAATGGCGCGCTTCCACTACCAGTGGGTGGTGCTGCACGATTTCTTGCCGACGATTGTCGGGCTGGACACGCTGAAGAGTATTTTTGGCACAGCTAAAGACGGCACCGTGGATTACACGCAAGAGCCGAAACTCAAGTTTTATAAGCCGAAGAAGGAAGCATACATGCCCGTCGAATTCTCCGCAGCAGCGTATCGTTTCGGGCACTCCATGGTCCGGCCGATTTACCGGCTGAACCAGTCCATCGACCGGCTGCCGATCTTCAGTGCAACGGGAGAAAGCCTGGTTGGCTTCCGGAAATTCCCGACGAATTTGGCGATCGACTGGGATCTATTCTTCAAGCCGAGTGACGCGCCTCCCCCGCCGCCGTTCGGGAAGACGCGCGTTCAGCCTGCCTACAAACCCGACTCATCGGTTGTGAATCCTCTGGGTTCGCTGCCGGCTTCCGTGGCCTCCAATCCATCTTCGCTCCCCGAACGCAACTTGCTCCGTGGTTGGAGAGTGGAGTTGCCGTCGGGACAGTCCGTAGCCAAGGCCATGGGATTTGCCGTGATTCCTGATGACAAGTTGAAGGTCGGCAAAGCAACCGCAGCCGGCAAGGAAAAGAACAAAAGCATCACGCAGGTCTCGCCCAAGTTTGCCCGCAACGCGCCGCTCTGGTTTTACATGCTATCCGAAGCGCAACAGCAATTCGTAGAGGATGACACGCCCATTCGCCTGGGTCCGGTGGGAGGACGTATCGTGGCAGAAGTGATCGTGGGACTGATGATTCACGACAGCCACTCGTATCTTCGGCAGGATCGGAACTTCAGCCCACGCCGGGAATTTCTCTCGCCGAAGGGCGAGTTCAACATGACGGACCTGCTGCGCCAAGCCCGCCAAGTCTAGCGACGGGTGCGCCCATTCTTTTTAAAAGTTGGTTTTCAAAAGGGTGGGCCTTCGACTCGCGTGCCCACTGTGTTCACAAAGCGGCCAAGTTTTTGCCCGAAGCCATGAAAAAATCCCCGAAAGAATAGGAAACAGGCCCTCAGAGGCCGTGTGTGCTGCGCCTGAGGATTGCCGTCCGGCGCGCCTTACGATATAGAACGGATAATTTCACTTCTAGAATCCGCTCCAGGAGGTGTCATCATGCGGAGCAGGAACATGTCCCCCGTCCCATTCACAGCGATGATCGGTCTTCTGAGTGTTCTGGGTTCCGGGGGACCCGGCGCCTCACCGCAGGCCCCCATGGCGCAGCAGGCGCAGCTCGCCGCCCAGGGCCCCATGAAGGTGGACGTTAAATCGCTGGTCAAGGTGCATCGGGTGGGTGACCCTGTGGGGCTCGAAATCACTCTTCGCGACGCGTACGACCAAGCGGTGCCTGCCCCCGCGCGAACCACAATCGTCGTCGAAACGACCAGCCCGTCTGGCAAGAAAAGCTCGGCGATGGTTTACTTTCAGCCCGGCGAAAGCATCCAGCGCTTCCAGTTCTCAGCCACCGAGGAGGGTCTGATCCGGATCACCGCTCGCCAGGCCGACAATCAACTTCGTGAGGGCGGCTACGTTGTTCTAGTGGGCAAGCCCGCCGCCAAGCCGAAATCCGGGAAGGCCAAGGTCGTCAAGCCGCACGCCGCGCGCTGGGTTGGCAGTGGCTGGCTGGCGGCAGCGGGGCCCCTCAGAGACGCGCGCCCGGTTGCCCTCCGCTGGGCTTTCCCTCCTCCGGATCCGCAGGAACCCGGCACTGGCTCACAGGATCAGTCGGCCCCTACTTCGCCGCGGCTGCTGTTTCAGGTCTCGGGCGGCGGGCACGAATTCCTTGCCGACGGCCACGATGCCGCGCGAATTCTGGTGTTCTATATGAGTCCGGATGGGAGCGGCGCGCCCACGGAAATCCGAGTGTGGCTGACCTGGAGCAACGGCGAGCTGGATCCGCAGCCGCTCCGCATCCAACCAGGAGAAACTCTCGGCGAGGCCACCCTCCGTTCGGAGTGGCCGATGGAGGCGCGCATCGCGCTCGTCTCCTCCTCCCCGGCGTATCCTGTCGAAGGAACCAGGGAATACACGGTGAGATTCGGGCCGGCCATCTACGGCATCAGCGTGCGCGGGCCGCAGCGACTTTCGCTGGTGGACAATGGCATGGTGGTGGCCGAGTTTTACGATCCGCGCGGATACCCCATCCAGACCGCCACAAAGCGCACCATGACCTTCACACCGATCAGTTCGACGGTGCGCCTGCTCCCCATGCGGGTGGACATCGAGCCGGGCGGCTCGTTGGCCACAGTCCTCGTCTTTCCGGCAGGACTCGGCCGTGCGGAATTGAATGTCTCCACACCGGGGTATAAGTCCGTGGCCCATGTGGTGGAAGTCACCGGCCTAACGGTGATCCTGTTGTGCCTGGGTGGGGGCATCATCGGCGGCGTGTGCGCGTTCAACGCGCTCCAGGGCTCGCTGCCCTGGCGCATCTTCCTGGGCGTCGTCGGAGGCGCGGTTCTCGCGTGGCTGTACGTGTATCTCGCCCTGCCCAAGACCGAGTCGCGCATCGCGCACAACCTGGTAAGTGTGCTGTTCGTGTCGATCCTGGGTGGTTACCTGGGGCTGCAGGCGCTCGATTTCGCAGCCAGACAGGTCGGACTCGTGCGCGGCGAGCCCAAACCTTGAATGAGTCCCGGCGCAAGCTGCAGGAGCATACGGGCCTTCGCGCAGGACTACAGACTCCAACAGAGGAATCCGTCCGAGATGGCGCGACACCCAAGGAGGCCAAGTGATAAAGAGAGGCAGTATTTATGCGGGTTCAACGCATCTTTCCTGCCTCTTACCTCTCACTGAGTGAGATCAAGCGCACCCTTCCAAGAGGGTTAGGGATGGCAGGGTTACGACACAAAGCACGACACAAAAGCCGGAGAGATTTCCCCGAATTCCAGGCTGAGTTGGTGGTGGGCACAGAACTGGGCACAGTCACCGTCATCCGCCCACAATCGGCGGCAAGCGCCAATAACTTCCCACAACGGAACTTTCCACGCATGCTCTTCGAAATAAACAAGAGGTGCCGCCGCTGTTCCCGGTCCTGCAGCCCTATCGCTTATAGATGATTTTGCCGCGCTGAAAAATAAACTGAAAGAGCGGAACCATCGCGCCAACTAGAGCGCCGAGTCCCGCTCCGCCTAGAGCGCCGAAAAACGCATTAGCGCCTGGCGAGGCTCTGCTGGCGCTCCCGGCGACAATGGCACCAACGCCAGCTCCTATTCCCGCGCCGATCCATGCGTCCTTAGCCTGATTGGGCAGCACACGTACCTCACGGACTTCTGCACGAGGGATTGTGAGAGTAGAGGTTCGCAATGATCGGTGCTCTTGCACTTCGCAGACCAATTGATCGTCGTTCGCGCCCTCAACGGAACAGGAATAGCCACGCTGTGCCTTCACGATGACCTGGCTGCCGGGCTTGAGATTCTTCACTGCTTGCCAATCTCCGGTCTGTGCTTGCGCACTTGACGCCGCGATCAGCAACGCGAACATGCAATGAATCATTCGTTTGTGTCGCATGGAAGCATGCTAACTAAGACTCGCAGCGGCGTGCCCGGATTTGTGACACTTTCGGAAGTGTCATATCGAGGAGGCGAGCGGGCTGCGGAAGAACCCTTGGTAACGCCGTAGCTCTGCCAGCGAAGACTCCCAGAGCAGGGGAAACACCACTGCACGAGAGCACCCAGCCCACGCGCCGAAAGGAAGAGGTTAGCAATCAACTGATCCAGCGCGAGTACTGGCGGGCGGCCATAATGGTTTCAGGGCTCGCCTGCATCGAGTCACCTCTCAGGAAATTCCTGCTATTCTAGTTGTCTCGCGGCGGCTGTGCCTCGCGCTGCACAATCTGCTATGGAAGCCAAAATCCATCGCTCGGCCTGGAAGACCCTGTTGGCTTTCGCGATTATCTATTTTGTGTGGGGATCCACATTTCTCGCAATTCGTGTTGGCGTTCGCGAAGTTCCGCCGTTTCTTCTGGCGGCGATGCGTTTCTTGATTGCGGGACTCGTTCTTTATGGCTGGATGATCGCCCAGGGCGAGCGCTCACCGAGCGGGCGCCAATGGACCTCAGCATGTTTACTCGCGATCCTGATCTTCGTCTTCGACTACGGGCTATTGTTCTGGGCTGAGCAGCGTGTGCCTTCGGGCATTGCCGCGGTCATGATGGCCACCATCCCGGTGTTTATGGCGCTGTCGGAAATCATTTTTCTTTGAACGCAAAGGCTCACGGTGCGCTTGGCCTTGGCCCTTTTGATCGGGATTGGCGGAGTGGCAGTGCTGATGAGCCGTTCCCTGAACCTCGGCGGGGCGCCGATCGACAGGGTGGGCGCCCTGGCGTTGATCGTTGCATCGATGAGCTGGTCCGTAGCGTCGTCGCTTACGCGCAAGCTGCCACTGCCGCCTTCCAAAGTCATGAGCTCGGGAGCGCAGATGCTTGCCGGTGGGATGTTCCTGGCCCTCACGGCGGCCGCGCTGGGCGAATTTCGTAGTTTTCATCCGTGGACCGTCTCACGCGCAGCGTGGCTCTCGTTGCTCTACCTGATTGTCGCCGGCTCCATCATCGGGTTTACCGCCTACGTATGGCTGATTCACCATCAATCGCCCACAAAAGTCGGGACCTACGCGTACGTGAATCCGG
>QHYU01000174.1 GCA_003224235.1 Acidobacteriota bacterium | reverse complement strand
TGCGGGATCAAACTGTGTGGCGGCGCAGCGCTTGATTTCTTCCCTGGCGTGCGAGATGGGCAGGGCGCGGCGGTAAGGCCGATCGGAGATCATGGCGTCAAGCGCGTCCGCGACGGCGAATATGCGCGCCCCCAGCGGGATTCCCTCGCCGCGCAAGCCGCGCGGGTAACCCGTGCCATCGTAGAACTCCTGGTGCGCCAGAACGATTTCCGCGGCGTCGCTAAGAAATGGGATGCGGCTGAGCATGGCGTGGCCAATCTCGCAGTGCCGCCGCATGATGTGGCGCTCCTCATCGGTGAGCGGGCCGGGCTTGCGCAGGATCTGGTCGGGGATGGCCATCTTACCGATGTCGTGCAGGAAGGCCGCGCGGGCGATGCACGGGAGCAACTCCGGGTCCACCTGCATAGCCTTCGCGATGGAGATGGTGAAGGCCGTTACGCGCTGGCAGTGCCCTTCGGTTTCGGCGTCCTTCAGGTCGAGCGCGCCGCCCAGCGCCTCCAGGGTATAGTCGTAGGATTTTTCAAGCTGTGTCAAAGCGCCGGTGAGCTGCACCGTGCGTTCCTCGACGAGTTTTTCCAGGTTGCGCTGATAGTTGCGGTTTTCCACCACCAGGTGCCGGTGCTGGAGTGCCCGCCGGACGCTGAGGAAGAGCTGGTCTTTTTCAAAGGGTTTGAGGATGTAGTCGTAGGCGCCGCGGCGAATGGCTTCGAGCGCGGTGGAGAGGTCGTGCATGGCCGTAACCATGATCACGGGGACATCGCCGTCGTGCGCTCGGAGCCACTCGAGAAGCTTCAGGCCGTCCATCTCCGGCATTACCATGTCGCTGAGCACCAGGTCGAGCGAATTCTTCTCCAGGTGCTCCAGCGCCAGCCGGCCGTTCCCGGCCGAGATGCACTGGTAACCTTGCGCTTCGAGCAGCGTTGCGACGACTTCCCGAATGGCCTCTTCGTCGTCTACTACGAGGATTCTCTCAGCCGCCAACCCTTACTCCGAATAAAACTATTATAAGACAGGACCAAGCACCGCCAAGGCTTAGTTGCCCGTTCTGAAACAGGGGTGCTAGTTTCGCCAACGGTTTCCGCGAAAGCTTTTCGCCCCACAGTCCTTGCAGTGCCGGGGAGCCCGCTCGCGGCTCTGCGCTCAGAGGCTTCAGGTTCTGGAACGAGGGCCCTGTGGACCTGGTGGTCAACGCCCTGAAGATGCCCGGCGAGATCACGGGGCCGCGAACTCTACAATTGGATCTGTGGCCGTCACACTGCGGCTTGCCGGGCGCGTGGTGTTCACCATGGCATGGGCGCACACCGAAGAGATCGGCGCGCTTGTGGAAGAGAGTGGCTCTGCTTTTATCCAGAAGCCGTTTGAGGCCGAAAAGTCTCTTGGGGTGCTCCAGCGGGTTCTCAGTGAGGCGGGTACTTCAGGGCTTAAGCGCGGATGCCCGATTGCAGGCGCCTGGCCGAGGCCTCCTCGAGCGCAGCCATGGCGCGCTCGGTTTGCGCGGCCAAGCCACCCACCAGTTCCGTCAGGCGCGCCAGTTCCGTCACAACGCTCACGCCCATGGCCAATTGCATGCGCACGAGCCCGTAAAGCATCCAAAATCGCAGCATTAACCGGAGCCGCTCGAATTCCAGCTTCCGGCTGACCCCCGGCGACAGCGACGCAACGGTGCGCCCCACACGATCCAGCCGTAAGAAGTCTTCCTTGATCCCGGCGACAAATTGCTGCGCGACCTTGCGCCGTTCTCGGCGGGCTTTCCGGCGGATCGATGCCGAGGCCCTCTGCTCCAGGTATTGTTGGTCGGCGGCCGAAAGCGCTTGCCGCACCTGCGGGAAGTGACGACAGTGTATGGGGAAGGCCCCTTTGCTCAATAGTGCCGCAGCCGCCTCCGGCGCACGTCGCGAGTCGGCGCGTTCCCGTGTCAGCAGGAGCACAAGTACCAGCAGAAACAGCATGAGCAGGACGACTCCGAGGCCCACGTAGATCGTCGGCGTGCTCATACTTTCAGCATCTCCAGCAGCCGCTGATTCAACATGCGTAGCCGGTAGTTCACTTGGGGCGCCAGCTCGTCATAAATCTGCTGGGGAAGCAAAGTGGCCTCTGGCGCCATCGCAGACAGTGGTCTCCATACGGCCAGGCACCAAATCACCACCGCCACGTTGAATGAGAGCGTCCGAATTCCGTCCCACAACGGAAAGAACCGCATCAACCGAAAGTATTGCACCAGCCATCCCACCAGAAAACTGTTATTCAACATCTGAACTGTGGAAAAGAAACAGAGTCCCAGCGCCACCAGCCTCACTACGGGCTCCAGCCGGATTCGGTAATAGGCGCTGATGAACAAGAGCGTCAGCAGAATTACAGCCGCTGCCAGCTCCAGACCGCGTCCGGCGGTCAGTATGAACGCGGTGATCCAAGAAGTGCGCCCCAACGTGGCGATCGTGGCATAGCCGAGGAGAATCAAGGCGATCCCCAAAAGGATGCTCTTGGCAAGTGCCCACACTCCGCGGTAGGGTCTGAGGATGTGTTGGCAGAGTTCTGCAATTGCTGCGGCACGGGCGGAGAGTAAAATGGCTTGTGCTAACCAGAAGAAATAGAACGCCCCCTTTGATTTGTACCCCAGCGCGTGAATGGCCCCGAACCAACTAACTTCGTAGATTGCGACCAACAGCACATACAAGGTGAAGAACCACAGCCGTCGGAACAAGCCATTGCGCAAGGCGAGGGCGCACAGGAGCAGTTCGAGCGCAGTCCCGGCGCCCCAAAAGAGATAAGTGGAAAGGCTGAGTGGCATAGGCGCCGGAGCGCATCATATCACTGGGTTACTACCCAACGAAATACAATCTGATGCGCTCGGGCGCCACACGCCTATGCGAACAGGCCCCCTACTAGCGGAGGCGGGAAAGGTGGCGCAGGCCCGCTACCGTCAGCTTGTAGAATGCACAGCGGTGGCGGGAAGGGCGGAGCAGGCCCACAGCCATCGGCGAGCAGAATGACTAGTGGTGGTGGGAAAGGTGGCGCGGGGCCGCTGCCGTCGGCCCGCACATCAGTTTTGATAGGAAGGGAGTTGCCTACGCGAGCAACAGGGATTACTATCAGCGCCAGAAGGGCGCTCGCAAACAGCAAGCCTACAAGGCGTTTCATTTTGGAATACCTCCTCGGGGGCGCGACTTTGCGCGCTTGGGCCGGGGAGGGGCATGCGGGCAGGGGAAAAGTTCAGAAAACGGAACAGGGGGAACGGTGGAGACGCTGGAGCGATTTCAGCAGAATCGACGGATTATTGAGGACTTTACGACTCGAACCCTTGAGGCTTTTCCCAGTGACTTCGCTCGACTCCTCTACATCTCCTCGTTGCGGGACTTGGCCAGCGGCCAGTACCACCATGAAGGGCTGGCGACCATATATCCGCTGCCCGCGGTACAGGAGGCGCTGGCGTATTGCCACGAAGAACTCTTCGCCAAGCTACTGGAGACTCCGCTGGAACAGCAGGAGTGGGATTTGCGGGCTTGTTTGGCTACTCTGAGGGGAGACTTCTGGGGTGTGGTGGCCCGTTGGCAGGAACTGGAGTCTTACCGACTCCTTTTACCAGAGGGTGTACCCGCCTATTTACATGATCTGTTTTGTTCAAATTTGCGCGCGCTGCTGGCCCTGATGGCCGAAGAGCACGCTATCTGCCAGCCAGCCTCATAGCTATCCCCGCTACCTGCCCCACCACTTCGGCTTCATCCGGACAGCGCCGGACCTCTGGCGCACAAGCTGAGAGAGGGTGAGGCTGCACGATGAGCCGGGAGCCTTCTTGCGAGCACCAACTGCAACGGTAGCCATCGCGCACATCTACAAAGTAGATCGGGCGTTCGTATTCGTTCTTCCATCCGGAGTTGCGAACGCTTTGCAGCGCGGGGTCAACGAGCACGAGGCTCCCCGGACGCAATAACGGCTCCATCATGTGGTCGTCCAGGCCGATATAGCCATAACGGTAGTGCTCCTGGCCGTTGAACAGGGCTCCTTCCAGTTGCCCCCAGGTTTCCACCATGCGAGAAAGGTACTCAGTGCGGCGCGGGTCGAAGCCTGGGTCGAATTGCATAGGCAGCCGCAACGAGGCCGGCGGCGCGGCAAGGTGGGTCTTCGGTGCGGCCACATCTGTGCCGTCGCAGAAATGATTGGCGAGTGGCACATCGTACCACTGGCAAACCTCGAGCGGATTCAGGTGGTAGATGACAGCGAGCGTGTAAAGCTTGAACAGACTGGGTGTGACGCCCCGGTTTTCAATGTCTGCCAGACGGCTAATGTGGATGATAAACTCGGGACGCCCGCGCAGGTTGGCGAGACCGTAGCTGGCGCGCTCAACGTCGCGATACGTTAGCCCCAGACGCTCGCGCGCCTGGCGAAGACGAGAGCCAGATATCATCGCGGTCCCACAGGTGAGCGTTGGATTTGCTCATTATATCAGAGGTATTTACAGACCAGTTTGTTCTGAATTCAGAACGGCTCACCTAGGAGCTGCAACCAGGGCCTACCGATATTGGGCCGGCGCCTCTTTGTCGGCCGAGAGCCTTGGATTCAATCCGCAGACGTTCCATGACGACGCCCTCGACGTTGGAGCACAGGCACATGTGCCTGCCGCTCCACGGTTGAAGTCAGATCTGAGTCGGACAGCCAAGAATGCCTGCCCTACCCGGCGCCGCACTTCAGCTACCCACTCGCCATATTTTCGTGGTAAATAGCCGCCATGCTCGAATGGGTTTGCCCGCGCTGTGACCGTGACATTGACCCTGCCTTCCAGGAATGCCCCTTTTGTGCTAATCGGGGAGAGGCCGCGCCGCGGGGGCCAGCCAAGACGCCCAGGCAGGGAATTTCCTGGGAGGCTGCAGACCGCAGGTTCCGTTTTTTTCTGGGGTTGGCGGCCGTGCTGGCCCTGGTCTACTTTCTGGCTGTTGTGGCGGCCTATTACTGGGGCAGCGACGAGTGGCTGAGCCGGCTCACGCGTTGGCTTCCCTGGCGCTAAAGCCCTGTGCGCATGGGCTCACTGGTTTAGAACAAGCATTCACTCCTACTGTACCTTGCAAAGTGCCGCAGGCTTCGATGGGACAGTCAATGCTGGCTATGCGGGCGCTCCCTCGCCACACCTTACTTCACTTGCCGGCTAGAAGCGTCTTCGCCTCGCGGAGCTCAGGGCGGTCGGCAGGTTGAATTTGCAGCAGGTGCAGGGGTGTATTAGAGTCTTGGCTCCGATGGCTGCTAACGAGAACGGCGGAAGATTTCGCGGTCACGTGGTGCTGGTCACCGGCGCGAGTCGCGGGATCGGCCGCGTCATTGCCCGATCGTTTGCCGGTGAAGGCGCTGCCGTCGCATTGGTCAGCACCAAAGGAGATGGCGTCAAGCGCGTTGCAGATGAGATCGCCGCGTCGGGCGGCAAGGCATTGCCGCTCGAGGGTGATGTGTCGAGCGAAGCCGACGTCCGAAAGTTTGTCGCGCGGGCGGAGAGCGCACTCGGCCCGATCCAGGTGCTGGTGAACAATGCGGGCATCCCCGGCCCAACCGCACCGCTCACCGAAGTGACTCTCAGCGATTGGGAGCGGGTGCTCGCGGTGAATTTAACCGGCGTTTTTCTCTGCTCGCGCGAGGTGTTAAAAGGGATGATCGCGCGTAGAGACGCTCATGGCACGCAGGCTCCGACGAGACAGTCTGCACGAACCAGCGCGATACGTGCGATCATCAATATCGGCTCGATTGCCGGCAAGATCAGCTATCCACAGCGGACTCCCTACGCTAGCGCGAAGTGGGCGCTGGTGGGGCTCACGCTCACCCTGGCCGAAGAGGTTGGGCGTCACGGCATCCGGGTGAACTGTATCTGTCCTGGCCCGGTGGAAGGCCAGCTCATCGAAGAGGTCATCGCCGCGCGCGCTCGGTCGATGAGATTGCCGCTGGAAACGGTGCGCCAGAGGTTCGTCAGCCTCACCATGCTCAAGCGCCTGGTGCGTCCGGAAGACGTGGCCGCGACCGCGCTGTTTCTGGCCTCCGACGCGGCGGCGAGCATCACCGGACAAGCGCTGGACGTTAGCGGCGGAATCGCGACGCTGCCCGACTAGGCTCAGTGAGGAGCAGGCGTTCCTGCCTATCCTGAACTCTTGATTACGGCTTACACGTAATGGGCAAAAAGAGAAGAGAAATGCCAAACCAAACCGTAGGTTCATTCGAGCGCGGCTTGCGGCTGTTTGAGAAGATGATCGGGCCGAGCGACGCCCGCCGGATGCGCGCCGCCTGGCGCAAGCTCGAACCAGACTTCGAGCGTTACGTGCTGACGTTCGTTGCCGGGGAGATTTGGTCGCGACCGGGGCTGGACCGTCGCACACGTAGCCTGTGTACGATTGCAGCGCTTGCGGCACTGGGCCGCACGAATGGCCTGGAGCTAAACATCCGCATGGCGTTGCGCAATGGGGCTACTCGCCCGGAAATCGTTGAGACCCTTCTCCACATCGCTCCCTACGCGGGTTTCCCCGCATCTTGGGAAGCGCTCGTGGTGGCCGCGCGCGTCCTTCCCGAACGCGCAGGCCGGAAAACACACAGCCGCAGCCCGCTCCGGAGGAAGTTGCGCGCTCTACCCGGGAAGGGTCCGCGGGGTGGCCGTTGAGAACGCATACTCGAGCCAGCGCACTTGCCGCGCTGGTTTTCATCCTGGCCGCCGCGGCGAGGTCTCCCGGGGGCGCTCGCGGGCCGTTCGAACGCGTCCAAGTCCAGAAGCCGGAATCCGAATTTGCGCGGCTTGCCGCGCGCCTCGCCGAGCAGCGCCTGGGCGGCGCCGACGAGGGCCAAAAGCTACAGGAGCAGGCGCTAGCCATTCTGGACGGCTTGGCACTGGAGGCGCTGAACGCCCCGCAGGGGCTCGATCTCAAGGCCCTGAATAAGCGCCTGGATGCAATGGCGACTCAACAGCCACCGGTCGGCGAGAGCTATCGCGTCCTGCGGCTGGGCGGGCAACCCGCCCCGTACGCCTTGGTGGCCAATTTTGGCTTGGGCGGCCCGTCGGCGGTTCGGCTTTACACCCTTGCCAGCGGACGCTATGGGCTGGCTGCGCGGGTTGACCGCTTTACACAAACAGATTTCTTTGACGAATATCTGGAGCTCATCCCGGTGACCGCGTCCCTGACGTTGTTCGTCACCGTCACCGGGCGCACTGACGACCTGCAAACCGGCTCATTCACCGCCTGGCGCCTCGATGGCAATCGCGTCACGCCCGTATGGTCTTCCGACATCCTTCCGCAATCCAGCTACGAATCCCGCGCGGACGGATTCCGGCTCACCTATTGCGCCGCGACCGATGAAGACAACCCGCGCATCTGCCGGCGCATGACGCGCGACCGCTATGTCTGGGACGGCGCGACCTGGAAGCGCGTCGAGCAGACTAGCCTCCCTGTTCCGAAACGATAATCCCGCCTTGGCTCCACTCGTTGACTTGACCCGGGGAGAATGAAACTATGGCGGTTGAGTTTTCATTTCCCCCTTCCACTTGAGGAGCGGAGATCCAATGAGCGAAGAATTCCTTGTTCGCGATTTTATGTCTGCGCCAGCCACCAGCCTTTCGCAAAACGCGTCACTGCTTGATGCCGTCCTCACTTTCCGGCGCACCCAGTATCGCCACCTCCCCATTGTGGACGGTGAGACCCTCGTTGGGATCCTCAGTGAGCGCGACGTTCAGCGCGTCGCCCCTTCGATGCTCACAAGAATTACCCAGGAAGAGTACAACGACATCTTCCAGAACACGCCGATCAAACGCGTTATGACTCCCAACCCGCTGGTCATCACACCCACCACGCCGCTGCGCGATGCGGCGGCCCTCATGAATGGGAATAAAGTGGGCTGCTTGCCGGTGGTGGAAGGCGGCCGGCTGGTCGGAATCCTCACTGTGATCGATGTGCTGGCGGTCCTGGTGCGCGTCCTGAGCGGTGGTATCGCGCAGAAGTCCTCCGCCCAGAGTCGTTAGATCCTTCGTCGTTTCCGTGTCGCCGCGTGATGGGGTGTAAAGGCTGCGGTGTGATCGCTGGTGGGATACCACGCGCGCTGCGATCCGCAAGATTTTCACTTCAAACCTGCTATTCTAGAAGCGGCATCAAACCTGGTGTGACTGAGGACCCAGCGGGAGCTGGGTTTCCTGACTAAAGGCGTGGGTGCCCAATAATCGCGCACCTGTGCGGGGAATCTCTCTGACTGACGGCAACGCCGTGGGATGGGTTATCCATATCGTGAAATGGGTGGGGGCAATTCCCGCTTGTGCGACGGGGGTTTCGACCGCGATGAAACGCGTTGCTGCCCCGCTGGTTTTCATTCTCCTCCTTCTCGCGCTCGGTGCGACGGCACAGCAAGCCTCTCCCCCGGCCGCCACACCGCCGCCGGTCAACGCGCCCAGCGCTGAATTCCTTCAGGCCGCGGACGAGGTTTTGGCGGAGATGAGCAAGCTGCTCTCCCTGCCGGTACTCTCGCCGCTCAAGAAAAGCATGCGCACGCGCGAGGAAATCCGCGAATACGTGATCCGCCGCATGAAGGAAGAGAAGCAACCTGAGAAGCGCTACGCGGACCAGAGAGCGCTCGAGAAGTTTGGCCTCATCCCGAAAGGGTTCCAACTGGAGCCCTTCCTGGTCGAACTGCTCACCGAGCAAATTGCGGGGCTTTACGACCCCAAGAGCGGGGAGTTTTTCATCGCCGACTGGATCAATCCGGCCGAGCAGCGCGTGGTGATGGCGCATGAGCTCACCCACGCGCTGCAGGACCAGCACTTCAAGGTGGACCCGTGGCTCGAAGCCGCCAAGCCCAACGACGATGCCGAGCTCGCTCGGGACGCCGTGCTGGAAGGCTCAGCGCTGGCGGCCATGGTGGACTACACGTTCCGCGGCATGCCCAAGGGCGTGCGTGACCTCCCGGACCTGGACTCTTCGATGCTCCTGGGCGATGTGGCTAAAAGCCCCACGCTCGCCAAGGCTCCGCCGTTTCTGCGCGACGAGCTGCTGTTTCCTTATCTCGCCGGCACTACCTTCACCCAGCACGTTCTACGCACCACGGACGGTTGGGCCGGCTTCCGCAAAGTATTCGAGAACCCGCCCGTTTCGACTCAGCAGATCCTTCACCCCGATTTCTACCTGAGCGGCGTCACGCCTAAACCGGTCACCCTGCCCGATCTAAGTAGTCTTCTGCCGGACGGATGGAAGAAGCTCGACGAGAATCTTATCGGTGAGTTTGGCCTGCGGGAGATCCTAAAACAGTTCTTGGGAGACACGCGTGCCCGGAACCTTGCGCCTGCGTGGGCCGGCGACCGCTATGCCATCTTCGAGCACGAAAAGAGCAAGCAGATGCTCCTGGTGGTCCGCCTGCGCTTGGGAAGCGCCGCGGACGCTGCGCGCTTCTTCGGTAACTACAGCGAGGCGCTGGAGCTCAAGTACGACAAGCGGCGCGCGCTGTTCCGGCGGCCTAACTTTTTTTCGTTCGAGAGCGATGACGGGGGCGTCTTCCTGCGCTGCCTGGCCGACCAGTGCCTGAGTTTGGAAGGCGCCGGACGCGACGTGTTCGACAAAATCACGCGCGCCATCGGCTGGCCAGCTAACCCCAGCGCAAGCCCCGACCCCTACCGCACGCCGCGAAAGACCACGGTCACCACGATGCGCCTGCCGCGGCAGGCCGAGTCACAGGCCACTGCACTGCGTGTTTCTGTTCCTTAACTCCCGATCGCGATTTTTGGTAGGGGCACGGCATCCCGTGCTCGCGCAGGCTCTCTAGGACGTCATGGCTTCAGTGCGAAGCTGGTCGTTATTTCCCGGTGGCGGTCGGCCCAGGCGGCCCAGGGCACAGCGAGCCACATGGCCAGCGCGCTATAGGCAAGCACGCGTTCACTCGGTGGCGGCGGACCGAACAGGCTGCTTACCCACGCTGCGACTAGCACGACCATGAGGGACCACAGCCCGTAGACTCCGATACGATCTTTTGCCCGGCTCGCGGGCAGATAAAGCATGAGACCAAGGGCCAGCAAACCGCACTCGATGGCCACGGTGGCTGGCAGGGAATTCCACAATCCGAGGCCAACAAACGGTCCTTGAGGAAACACAGGCAAGTCGGGCCGGTGCGCAATAACGTCGAGGAACCAGTGGCTCACCACGCATGCGCCAATAACCACCGCGCTTTTCGCGTTCCGTCGCAGCGAGAAATAGAGCAAGCCAAGCGCAACGCCCCATAGCACCTGCCCAACTAGGCTGTGCGTGATGGGATAGTGGACGAAATCAAGCGGGGTGGCCCGAGTGATTCCGGGAGCGATGCGAACCTGCTCGAGGCCGGTGAGCAGAAAGATGGGCCAGAGAAGGTCCGCGAATTGCGCGGCGAGAACCATCGTCCCCAGCGAAGTTCTAGGCGCCAATTCTTTAGCCGCCAGCGCCACGCCGAAGTGTCCCAGGAACATCGCATTACGCTCGTGAGCTATCAGTGCCTAGCCGGTGCGCCGGATGGCCATGATGGTTAGATCGTCAGTCCGGGATGTCCCCAAAGCGAAAGATTTCACTTCCTTGAGGCAGGCAGCGGTCAGCGCGTCCGGCGAGAGGGCATGACGCTCGCCGACGAATTTAACCAAACGTCCGATTCCATATTCGTCGCCGGCGCGATCGCGCGCTTCTGAGAGGCCGTCGGTGTAAAGGAAAAGGGTGTCACCCGGATCCAGCTTGGTTGTCTTCGCCGGGTATTGTCCGGTCTGAAACATGCCGAGCGGCACGCCCGTGGCTCCGATACTTGAGACCCCACCTTTGCGAACCAGCAGCGATGGCAAATGTCCGGCGCTGGAGATCTCCACGTCTCCCGACCGGCTCGCCTTGCCGCACACCAGCGTGGCGTACTGACCGGCCATCGTGCTTTCGCAGAACACGCGATTGGCCAGCCCCACCAACTGGTCAAGCGGCAAGCCCACGCTGATCAGGCTGCGGAACATGGCATGCAATTGAGTCATCAGCATGGAGGCTGCCACGCCTTTTCCGGAAACATCCCCCAGCAGAAAATAGAGCTCGCCCGTTCCGTTATCCGGATGAATCAGGTCGCAATAATCGCCGCTCACCGGGCCTGTGGTCTCGTAGTGGTAATGGATTTGCCAGCCCGCGTACTGCAGGTTTTGCTTCGGGAGCAGGGCCCGCTGGATCCGCGACGCCAGCTCCAGATCTCTCTCGAGCGCGCGTTGCTGCTCGGAGGTCAGGTGGTCGAGGCAGAAGCGGACCAAGGGATCGGTGATGAGCCGCTCTTTCTCGATCGAATCGTGACATGTCTCGCAGATGCCGTAGGAGCCCTTTTCCATCCGCTCGAGCGCCGAATCCACTTCCTGTAGGAGTTGTACCACCGGTCCGCTCTCTCCGGAACTCGCGATGGCGGTCTCGAGCCTTTGCCGGCGTTCCTCTAACTGCGTGCGAAGAAACTGATCACTGATTGCAGCCATTGTCTTTCCCTCCGACTCGAACATAAGGTGTATTCAGGCCGCAAGCCATCCGGATCTTGCGCTCAAATTCACCCCGGCCTCAGAATCTGGCCACCCTTCCTCGGTTCCTGATTGGATTCATTGGGGTTGCCGCGCGCTTCAGGAAAATCAGGCTCCAGCAGGGGGCGGCGGGATTTGCGGATGAGCCGGGCGAGCCGGTGCTCGAGCCGCGCCTGCAGCTTGCGCCACCGGCTGAGATCGATCCAGCCGACCCCTGGGCCGCGCTCGGGGCAAGCGCGGAGGGCTCTGCGCACCGCGGCCAAAGCCTCGCGAGTGAGTTCAGCGGCTTTGGAGTGCTCGCGGGCCTGGTGCTCGTAATACATGGCCAGATGTTCGTAGGCTTCCAGGCAGGCGCGGAAACCGTCATCTGAGTCCCCAGCCTGCTTATAGGGGTGATGTAGGGGCAAGGCATGCTTTGCCCCTACCACTTCCGCTCGGGGCAGGTGCAGTGCGCCGGCAAATTTGCCAGCTAAGCCCACCCCGCGCGATTCAGATGATCCCGAATACTTCTGAATCTGTTCTTCCCACAGGGAAGTGGCGCGGATGAAGTCGCGCTCGCCTTTGGCCAGCAGCGCCAGTTCCCGCCGCGCCGCGCGGTCTAGTGCCGAAGGCAGGCCTGCGCGGAGCACGCATTCGTAAAGCAGCCGGGCCCGCGCCGTCTCTCCCCGGCGGTGCAATAGCCTGGAGAGCCCAAAAAGTTCCAAAGCGTCCTGGTCTGAGGCCTCAGCGGTCTCGGTTTGTGAGAACAGGGAGACGATCTTGCCGGTCAGTGCCGCCAAGCCGCGCAGGTCCATCTGATTATGGCGGAAGACGCTGGCCACTGGCTCCACCGGTCCGCCGCGCAAATAGTCGAAGTAAATTTGCGGGATCAGCGCGGAGTCAATATCGTCGCGGCGGTGCCAGCCCAAACGCTCCGATCCTAGAACGTAGCGCTCGAGTTCGGTGAGACGCACCGAGCCGAGGCGCAGCCGCCAAAGTTGCCGCGCGGGATGCAGCAAGTCGAGGTGCGCAACGGGCGTTTGGGGCTTGATGGCCCGCGTCATGGTGTAGCGCGTTTCGAGCAGCGGCCAATCGAAGCTCTTGCCATTAAACGTGACCAGCACCCGCCGCTCGGCCATGCGCCGCGCAAGCTCGAGCAGCAGCGAATGCTCCTCGCTGTAATCACGCATGAAGACTTGCTCAACCTGCAAGCCGCCTGCTTCCCACCACGCCACGCCCACAAGAAACGCGTAGGTGCCCGTGCCGCCGGCTAGACCTGTGGTTTCCGTATCAAGGAAGAGCCACTCCGCGGGGTCGGCCATGCGCTCAAGCGCATCGCTGGGGTATTGCGCAGGCGCGCTGCCAGCCCCGAGATAACCCACGCGCTTAGATCGTTCCCCCTTCCGTAGCTTGCGAACCGGCGTGGCCGGGGCAAGCAGCCTTAGGGCGGGCGCGCTCGGCTCGCACGGCTCGGGCGAGGAGTACCACCGGCGCACCACCAGGTGCTCGCCGTAGCGGTTGCGGCCCACAACCCCGCCGAGCAACTGCGCCAAGCGGTCGAATTCATCCGACCCGCCCGCGGTGAGGCGGTCTTGCACCGCAGCGTGTTTGCGCGTTGGCTTGAGCGCCGCCAGGCGCGCGAATCTATCTTCGAGGCTTGAACTCAATTTAAGACCTCCGGTCGCCACAGAGGCAAAGAGCTACAGAGATCACCGATTGTCTTCCTTTCTTTTGACCTCTCTGTGCCTCCGTGTCTCTATGCCTCCCAATCTACTCCTCCAGCCGCTCCAGGATGGCCAGTGCAGCTTCCTTCGCGCGCTCGCCATTCTCGCCCGCAGGGCCGACGCACGACGGGCAGCCCTTCTCACATGGGCAGCCAAGGATTAACTCGCGCGTCTTACGCACGAGCATGCCATGCACGCGATACAGCGGCTCAGAGAGGCCGATGCCGCCGGGGTAGGCGTCGTACAGATAAAGATTCGGCTCGAAGAGTTCCTTCTGTTCGGCAGCCGCATAGCCCGGAGTGTGGCTGAATTCCTGCGCTTCCTCCCGCCCGGTTTCCATGGCGGGCGAGGGAGGCCGTTCGCCAATGGCGGTGCCGAGGTCGCGGCGGTCGCACATCAGCAGCAGCGTGGCTACCGACTCAAGCGCGTAGAGCAAGCCGAACATGCCGTTCTGCCGCTCGCTGATCGTGAAGGGCAGTGACTCGACGAGTGGCCGTTCGAGCGTGATCCAATAGGCAGTGGTGTGCATCTCGTTTTCGGGCAGCTCGAGCTGGCCCGCGCCGACGTTTTCGTTGGTAAAGAATTTGATTTTCTTGAAGCCGACCACTTGCGAGCGCACCAGAACGTCGCCGTGCGCGCGATTCGCGGGCGCGGCGAGATGAGTTTCCTCGCCGATTTCGAGCACACGCACCTGGGTGTAGCGGATGGCGTCAGTGAAGTAGTCCACGTCCACGCGCTTCACGTAGGCCTTGCGCTCGTCGAAGTCCAACCGCTCGACGTGGTACTGCTCTCCCTGGTGGAGATAAATTGCTTTGGGATGGACGGCGGTGAGCGCGCTGGGGAAATCTACCTCACCGATCACCTCCGGTTGGTCCGTGATGTCGATGATGACGAAGTTGTCGGAAGTAACCGAGCGCAGGCTGATGGTATCGGCCGGATAGGCTTCTTGCGTCCAGTGCCAATGGTCTCCGGCGCGGTGGAGGAATCCAGCCTCGGCCAGCCGCTCGCAGAGCTGCCCCAGGCTCACGGCGCCGAATTTTTCTTCCGCGGAAAGCGGCAGCTCGAAGGCAGCGCACTTGAGGTGGTTGACCAGGATTTCTAGATTATCCGGCTGGATGAAGGCGTGCTCGGGCGAGCGGCCGAAGAAATAGTCAGGATGCTTGACGATAAACTGGTCGAGCGGCGCGGAACTGGCCACCAGCACTGCGCAGGAGCTGCCGCTGCGGCGCCCGGCGCGGCCCGCGCGCTGCCAAGTGGACGCGATCGTGCCCGGATAGCCTGCCATCACTGCCGCATCAAGCGTGCCGATATCGATGCCGAGCTCGAGCGCGTTGGTTGAAACCACGCCGCGGATGCGGCCTTCCCGCAGGCCTCGCTCGATCTCGCGGCGCTCGCCGGGCAGGTAGCCCCCGCGATATCCGCGGATCGTCTCGGGCTGGCCGGGCGGCTGCGGGTTCACGCGGTGGAGGTAGGTAAGCAGCACCTCGGTGTGCAGCCGGCTGTTGGCGAAGACGATCGTCTGCAGATTGCGTTTCAGAAACTCCTGCGCGACCCGCAAGGATTCGTTGATGTAGCTGCGGCGGATGCCAAGATTGCGGTTGACCACCGGTGGGTTGTAGAAGATGAAGAATTTTTCAGCGGCGGGCGCGCCGCTCGAGTCCAGCACGTCCACCTCTGCTTCCAGCAAGCGCGAGGCCAGCTCGCCAGGATTGGCGATGGTCGCGGAGGAGCAAATGAACTGGGGCCGGGAGCCATAGAAGCGCGCGATGCGTCCCAGACGCCGCAAAACGTTACAGAGGTGGCTGCCGAAAACCCCGCGGTAAGTGTGCAGCTCGTCGAGCACGACGTAGCGGAGGTTCTCGAACAGTCGCGTCCAGCGGGTGTGATGCGGCAGAATTCCGGTGTGCAGCATGTCCGGGTTGGTCAGGACGATATGGCCCTGCTCGCGGATGGCCTTGCGCGCGTCCGAGGGCGTGTCGCCGTCGTAGGTGAACACGCCGAAGCGGTCCCCCAGGCGCTCCGCGAGGTCGTTCAGTTCTGCGAGCTGGTCCTGTGCCAGCGCCTTGGTGGGAAACAAGTAGAGGGCGCGCGTGTCGGGGTCTTCGAGCACGGCGTTGAGCACTGGCAGGTTGTAGCAAATCGTTTTGCCTGAGGCGGTGGGGGTCACCACTACGACGTTCCGCCCCGCGCGGATAGCTTCGGCCGCCGCGGCCTGATGCGTGTAGAGTTGCTCGACGCCCTTGGCGCGGTAGGCGGCGATGAGTTCAGGCCGTACCCAGGCCGGCATTGGCGCCCATTGCGCCTCGCGCGCCGGGAGGTGGCGGAGAGCGGTCAGCACTTCGCCAGTGGATTCGCGCGTGGTGAGCTGCTCGACGATGTCATGTACTTGGGTCAGCCCAGCGGCCGGCGAGGGACGTACAGCTAGGGATTGGGGCATGGACTCTTCTTTCCGCCGTTCTATCTTCGCCTTTTATTCGCTTCTAGCCGCTAACCTACCACTCCACTGCCCATCGCGCAACCCCTTTTCATCGCGGGGGAGAGCAAAAGCGGCAGCGCGGCTCAAGTAGAACCCCTCGGTAACCCTCAGTGATGGAAGCGGCAGTGCGATTCCGGAGCCCTCCATTACGGTTGTCGTTGGACGCAGACAATTCCGGGCATGAAACCGCACACGGCTAGCAAAGGGAGTCACTCTACTGCTTCGGTGGCAGAGTTTGGGCAAGCTTACTCGAACAAATCGGGCTGCTCGCGAGTGATGCGAGCCCACAGCGGCTGGAACTGGAACCATCCCGCCATGTGGGTTCCGATCTGCTGCTTTGTCGCCGCCGCGTTGGCCGCGTCAATCTTCACCGGCTCGCCGGCGCCTTCAGCCAGAAGCTGGGCCTGGCAGCTCCGCTCCATGGTGATAAACCACCACACCGCCTCATCCACCGTGTGTCCGACCGTGAGGAGCCCGTGGTTGCGGAGGATCGCGGCTTTGTAGCTGCCGAGGGCTTTGGCGATTCGCTCTCCTTCGGACGTTTCGTAGACCACGCCGGTGAAATCGGCGAACAGGCCGTGGTCTTCGTAAAATGCGCAGGAATCCTGGGTGATGGGATCGAGCAAGCGGCCCAGCGAGGACCAGGTCTTCCCGTAGAGCGAGTGGGCATGCGCTGCGGCGACGACGTCCGCACGCGCCGCATGCACCTGGGAGTGGATCGCAAAGGCCGCGGCATTCACGGGATACTTGCCTTCCACCACCTCGCCGCGATGATTCACCAGGATCAGGTCAGAGACGCGGATCTGGCCGAAGTGCATCCCGAAAGGATTCACCCAGAAGTGATCCCGGCGTTCTGGATCGCGGGCGGTGATGTGGCCTGCCACTCCTTCGTCGAAGCCGAAGCGGGCAAAGAGCCGGAAGGCAGCGGCAAGCCGCTGTTTGCGATGCTGCCGCTCCTCTTCCACGGTAGCAAAGGTCGGCGGTTTAGGAATGCTGAGAACGTTGGCCGGTACTCCGGACATGTAAGCCTCCTCCGCTTGCATTCGCAGGACGAACTATATCGTCGGGATGCCCGGCCCGCAAGCGCGCGAAGAACCTGCGACCCAGCCGGCAGCGTCAGTAATGGAAGCGGTAGCGCACTTCCCCTGCGAACTGGCGCGGGTTGTTGAAATGCGTCCCGCCGAAGGTATTGCTATTGTCCAGGAGAAAGTGCGTGTTGCCAAGGTTCAGCGCTGTGAAGGCAACCGACCAGTTCTCGCCGAATGATTTCCCCATCGCCAGACTGAAAGTTGCATGTGACGGCTTATGACTTGGGCCGTTGCCGTCCAGGAAACCCGAGCCGTAGGCAACACTGGTCGAGATCCAACTTCGCCACGCTAGCGAGACTTGGCCACCGAAGCTCAGCGTGTCGCGCTGGTCATGGTCGAGGAAGAAGAAATCCTTCGGCGGGTCGAATGAAGTAAGCCCGCCGGTGACCGCGCCACGGCCTTGGGCGAATTGGTGCGAGTACGCCAGGTGGAATTGCGCCCGGCGCAGCACCTTGGGGGAACGCACCGTGACTTCGCCGCCACGGATGCGCGCCCTGTCGATGGTGAGCGGCAAGAAAATGTTCGAATTTCCAATCACATCGTGGTCGAAGAAATTATGGGCATGCGTGCGGAACAGGGAGGAGTCAATCGCCCAACCGTAGAGAGGAATCGCCAGGCCGACTTCGTACTGTTCGTCGCGTTCACCCTTCAGCGGAAGGAATTCTTGCGGGGGCGCCAGCAGCGCCCCAGAGACCGTCACCAGGGGAGGAGCCTGGTAGTAACGGCCGTAGGACCCGCGCAGCACCCAACCTAACCGCGGGATACGTATTGCCGCGCCCACGCGAGGGTTCGCCGCATTTTCGCTGAGAGAGCCGGAAAAGTGTGTTAGCCGTACACCGCCGTTCAATGTCAGCCAACTCGCCAGTCTATATTGATCTTCGAGGAACAAAGCCTCCACTTCCCCGTTCAGTTTTCGTCGGAGGTTTGTGCTGCTGCCATCGCTATTTTGCAGCCCGAAAAAGTGATCGTCGTGCTGAGCAAAGCCATACAACCCGACCCGCGCATTGTGCCTGCCATGCACCGCCGCGAGCGATACCTGTCCGCCGACGTATTGCGACGTGCGATGGTCGGTCGTGATGGGCGGCGTGTCGTTCTGGCCCCCATCGAATGCGGCGCGGTTGTAGTGATAGAACGGCGAAACGGTGAGCAATACGCCTGCGCCAGCCGTATGGACCCACGAGAAGTTGACGAAGCCGTCGCGCTCGCGCTGGATATCGCGAGTTCCAGCCGCTTGGTCGTCCGGCCCGTTCGGGATTTGAAAGTAGTCCTTGCGGAGCGAGCTCACGACCCGCAATTGGTCCGCAGCATGGGGATTGAAAATCAGCGAAGTAAACCCGCCAAAGCCGCTCCCGAGGTCGTGGATCACTTCGCGTGTTGGCGTTTGCAAGCCGAGATCGGTGCGGTTGCCGTTGAGGCTGGCGTAGTAGGCAAAGCGCCGGGTGTGATCGCCGAAGCTCAACTGATCGTTGGTCTCGTTGAAGCTGCCGTAGCTGGCCACCAGCTCGGCTTGGCGGTTCCGCTCAAAACCAGAGCGCGTCACCACGTTGAACACGCCGTAGGTGCGGTCGCCGTAGTCGGCTGAATAGCCGCCTCGCTGAATTTCGATTGTTTCGATGTCCTTGGGATCGAACTGGGGCCCCACATTGCTGGCGATGTTCGTATTGGGCACGGGAACGCCGTCCACCAGCCAGCTCACCTGGTGGCCACCGCGGATGTGGAGTTGGTCGTGCACCATATAGGCGCCGGGCACGTGGTCGGTGATCATGGCCAGGCTGTTGGTGCGGCTGGCGCCGGGCGTATATTCGATCTCCTGGCGGTTGATAGCGCTCTGCGTAGTCGCGGACTCCGGATTGATCGCCCCCAAGTCCGCCGTGACCTCGACTCGCTCCTGCACCACACCAAGCTCCATAGGGAAATGCAGGATGGGCGCGCTGCCCGAAGCTACCCTGATTGTTTGCTCGACCGCGCGAAACCCGGCGTGCTCGATGCGCACGGTGTATTCGCCCGCGGGCACGGCACCAATCGTGAACTCGCCATCAGAGTTGGTTTGGGCCTGCTGCAACCAATTGGAGAGCCGCGCGCGAAGCGCGACCTGCGCGCCTTCGATCGGACGGTGTTGCGGGTCGTGGACGATTCCGCGAACCGTCCCAAAGATCGTCGCTTGGCTCAGGAACGTGCCGAGCTGCAGAACAAGAGCGAAAATCAGAATGATTCGCAGGTGCATTGGCCTCCTCGCTTAGATCAAAAACTGAAATCTTCCGGGCAGCTCAAGAATGGGCGACCAGGGAAGTCAGCTTTAGATACTTGAGTGAATAGCGCTCGCGCGGCTAGGCGGAGACGCAGCGGGGAGGAGGGGAGTCGATGTCCGCGGATGGTGCGGGGAAAAACAAGACCGCCTGAGGAGCCTCAAAGGCTAGCGGAGCTTGGCCGTTGATGCCAAGTGGCACCGCAAGAAGGAAAGGCCGCAGGCCAACGCTGCGATGCTCTGGCGGAGAGCAGGAGTGCATCGAGCAATCGCCGAGTGAGCCGCCGGAGGCGTGACAATCAGGCTTGCTCGGGGTCGGATGTCGATGCGGAAGTGTGCACATGCTCCCGCCGCAGCAGTCGGGTTCCTCGCCGGCTGCCAGCGGCCCCACCAACGCTGCAGCGTAGGTTGCCGTAAGCGCCAGCAAGCAAATGGCGGAGATGAATTTCCGATTCATACTCAATGCATTGCTAGGCCCTATTCTAAACTCGGACCGTAAGATACCTGATTTCGCCCCGGATTCCAACTGTTTGAAGATCGACTGGGCGTTGGGTGCCCCAACTTTAGTCTGCCGCGGCGTCAGGGTGCTTCCGTGCTGGCATCGCCTAATGCACTGCTTGGCCCGCCAGCGCCCTCAATTCTTCAGCGGCACTCGATTCGCGCGCTGGCGCATCGGGCCAGGAGACGCGCGTTTGCACTGCGGGAGATTTGATTGCCAGCCCCGCCTGAGCCTCCGCGCGCGCCGCAGCCGCGTGGCCACGCCGGCTTTCGATGCGCGCGCGATAGACGCGGCTCCAGGCGCGCTGGAGATCGCTGGCCATAGGGTCAAGCGAGCCGAGCGCCAGCACCCTTTCGAACTCCGGGAGTGCTGCGGTGAACCGTTCCCCGCGGTAGAGGAGCCGGCCAAGCTCAAAGCGGATCTGCTGCTCATTGGAAGCCAGGTTCTCTGGATCGAGCGCGAGTGCTTGCGTACAAATCTGTGCGGCGCGGCTGAACTGGCCGGCTTGTTCCAATTTGTCGATTCCAGCGAGCAGCGCGCGCTGTCTTCGGTTGCGTTCCGCCGCCTCGGTCCAGCGCAGGATGCGCTGATCCGGATCGAGGGTGATGCGCGTCACCGGCTGTGGGGTCGTCGCAGTGAAGGGAGTCACCTCGCCGCGCGTGGCCACGGAATGCTCGACGGGGCCGCCGGCCGTTTCGAGGCGCATTTCGACGCGCACATTGAATTCGGGCGGCACGTTTCGAAGAATAATTTCGCCGGAAACTTCGTTGGGAGCGGCGGAGCGTGTCCGGCGGATCGCCACCTGCGGGATGCGTGTGCCCTCGATGAAATAGTCGAAGAACCAGCGCAGATTGCGGCCGGAAATCTCCTCGCAGAGCCTGCGGAAATCGGCAATCGAGGCGGCCTTGCCCGCGTAGCGCTGGTAGTATTCGCGCAGGACGCGGTCCACGCGCTCGCGGTCGATTACCGTCTCCAGCGTGCGAAACACCAGCATGCCGCGCTGGTAGAGCGTCGCGTGTGTGACGCTTTCGCCCTCGAGCGCAAACAGGCGCAGGCCGAGGGAAAGCGGCGGTAACGGCTCGGGAGCCAGGGCGTCGCGCATCGCTTGCGCCACCATGCGCCGCGCTCGCGCCGGGTCTCTTTCCCGCAGATAACGCCAGGCGAGGTATTCAGCCAAGCTCTCGGCCAGCCAGCCGTCTTCTTCTCGGGCGAGGGTCACTTCGATAGGGAACCACTGGTGGGCAATCTCGTGCGGCAGAAACTCCGGCGCGTAGCCCGGGTAGTCGTGGAATTTCACCACGTCTTCGCTGACGACAAGAAATCCCGGCGCCGAGTAGCCTACCGCGCCTCCCTGGTTGGGGAAACCCTTCACGATTGTTAGGGTCGAGTGTGGATACGGTCCCTCCAAATTACTGTATGTTCTAAGAAGTGCAGCGATCTCAATGGCTAGCCTGTCTCCGGTCTTGGCCTGCTCGGGTGGAAAGCACGCCGATACATCGTAGGGCAGCGGAGGCGATGGAGAGACATCTCGGAACGCAGGTCCGCAGGGACCCTGCGCTGGGAACGCCACGATGGCGCGCGAGGACACGGCGCGCGAGGTTCTCCACCGGTAGATTGCAGCCGGGCCCGCGCTGGTAGAGCCCTGAGGCTGACCGCTAGTAACAGCGTTCCAGTTGGAGGGTACCGTGATCGTGATCTGGCTCTCCGTGAAAGCAGAGAGGTCCACGGCCGGGTACCAGCGGGATTCGTCGCGCAGCAGGATGCCGTCTTTGGTGATGTAGTCCAGAGGCTGCGGCGGCAGAACGCCCTCATATCTGAATGTCAGCTTGGCGAGCGCGCCGGATGTCTGCGTGCCGGCCATTTTGATAGGCTCGGCCAGGCGCACGGAAACTTTGGGCGAACCGAGGCGCCCGCTGCGGTCGAAACCGAGTTTGTGGCCTTGGGCGTCGGTGATCTCGAGAATTTTCAAGTGCGGGTTCAGCTCGAACTCGATGGCGTCGAGAGACGGATTGGACTGTGGTGGGAGAGCTTCGACTACGCGCAGCGTGACTTCCGCTCGCGCGCGTAGAACTCTTCGTTTGCTCCGGGAAAAGGTGGAGCCTTGTTGCGCGCGTTTGCAGGGGCATATGGCCATACGCCCTTGCGCCTGCCTGTGCGAAAAAGGCGAGGCCCAGCGCGAGCAGTGCCACGAAGACCGAGAGTGGTCTGACTCCATTCCCCTGATTGTCATTCCGAGCCCGCTGCGGCGGGCGAGGAATCTCTCTGAGGGCTGCCTCGTTTTGCCCGGCATGACAAACCGAATTGCGCCTGCGACTAACCGCATCCGCGACTTGACATTTGTGCACCGGGGCCGCTATATGACAAGACATGGCGCAATCCTATCTGATTTTCGATTTCGGGGCGAACGAGGAGGCTGCGCAGCAGGCCCGCCACCGCATCGAGGGCTGGAAGCAAGCCTTCCGCCTGGATAAGAAACTCCTACTTAAGTTTGAACGCTCCGAAGTCGAGACCGCCGCCGACGAGAAGACTAAAGGCGAGAAGACCACGGCTGAGACGACGGTCGACAGAACGAAAGCTGATCAAGTTGCAGCCACGAAGGCCAGTGGCGAGAGAACGAAGGGTGAGAAACCAAAGGCAGAAAAACCAAAGGCAGAGAAAGCGGAGGAAGAACAAACCCGCGCTGTGGAAACCAATGATAACCAACATATCCGACTGATTGTGCGTCTGGATTTCTCGGACCACGAGCGCATGTCCCACCACCGTTGGCTGGAGCGCATCCCGACCGAAGAACCCTTCAAAGACGCTTCGCCGAAGATCATCCGTCATGGCGAGGCCGAGTTCGCTCCGACCGCCGAGCTCTTCGACTCCTTGACCTAGCGCCTGAAGCAGCTGTCGTTTCCTATGCAGTCCCGGGTCAGTGACTTCTGCCCCCTGGCCTTATCCTCGGCGTATTCTTTCCTGAGAATCCTACTGCCCGCTGTTTGCGCCAACGCTACCCTGCACTCCATCGCCCGCGGAACAATTTCCTTTTGGATCGAGACTCTCCGAGACAACGCATTTCGCCCCGTCTGGCCCTTTACCTGGATATACTTGCGGGGTCTATGGTTCCCGCGGCCATCCAGGCCTTCCTGCATGGGGCGATGCCTCGCCTTCGCGCTCAGGAACGTCTCCTCGGTGTTGCTTCTGGAGGTTCCTGGATCAGCGGCGAGATGGATGAACGATCGGACCTGGATTTAGTCCTCGTCACACAAGATGACGCGTTTCCGCAGGTGATGCAGGAACGTATGCAGCTTGCGAAGACCTTGGGGCCTCTCCTTGTGGCCTTCACAGGAGAACATGTGGGAGAGCCGCGCTTGCTGATCTGCCTCTATGGGCCATCCCTGCTGCATGTAGATCTGAAATTCACGGCCTTACAGGATTTTGGCCAGCGCGTCGAAAACCCGGACGTTCTCTGGGAGCGAAACGCCGCCCTTACTGCTATCTTGGCCGCTACGCAGTGTCGCTGGCCGGTACCGCAACTGCAATGGATTGAAGACCGCTTTTGGGTGTGGGTCCATTACGCTGCCGCCAAGCTGGCGCGGGGCGAACTTTTCGAAGTGATCGACATGTTGAGCTTTCTGCGGGCGCAAGTGCTCGGGCCACTTGCGGTACAGGATCAAGGTCACCGACCCCAGGGTGTGCGCCGAGTAGAAACCCGGGCGGCGAAGTGGGTTGCGGCGCTCGAGAAGACAGTGGCACTACACGATTTGCGCTCCTGTGGAACTGCCATTCAAGCAGCCGTAAAGTTGTACCAGGAGCTGCGCGAAAGCCACGCCGACACGGCTTTGCTTCGGCACGCAGACGCTGAGGCCAGAGTAATTCATTACCTGGAATCCGTCCTGTAAGCACCGCCTCCTCTACTGTGCAAGCGCGTGTCAGCGATTTCCTGCCCTAACGATTTGGCGGATTCCTACTGAAGTCCGGAACCAGCATTGATATCCTATTCTTGTTCTTCTTGGCTTCCGGCTGAGGCATTTCGTTATAATGGCATTGGCGGAAGGTGAGTTCCGGATGGCCAGACGAGGTGAAGCGAATGGCGGTGCAGTCACGCGTCAAAACGACGAAGTTTGATGCCGGCAAGTATCACGGGCTCGAGCGCGACGCACTGATCCGTATCTATCGCACCATGTATCTTTCGCGGCGACTGGATGACCGCGAAATCCAGCTCAAGCGCCAGAACAAGATCTTCTTCCAAATCAGCGGGGCAGGGCACGAAGGGATCCTAGTGGCAGCGGGCCTGGTGCTGAAAGCCGGCTACGACTGGTTTTATCCCTATTATCGCGACCGCGCGCTCGCCCTGATGCTCGGGGTGACCCCGTACGAAATGTTGCTGGCGGCTGTGGGGGCAAAAGACGACCCCAGCTCTGCCGGCCGCCAGATGCCCTCGCATTGGGGCCAACAGAAGCTGAACATTGTCAGCAAATCTTCGCCGACGGGGACGCAATTTCTGCAAGCGGTGGGTGCTGCCGAGGCGTCGCTCTACTACAGCGAGCATCCCCGCGCATTGGAACAGGCAAAGGCCGCGCCGCTGGGCCAGGGGGTGCGCCACCAGCCGGATGAAGTCATCTACGTTTCCGGCGGCGACGGCACGACCAGCGAAGGCGAGTTTTTCGAAGCGCTCAACATCGCGTGCCTCAAGAAGCTGCCGATGCTGTTCATGATCGAGGACAATGGCTACGCCATCTCTGTGCCGATTGAAGTGCAGACCGCCGGCGGCAGCATCTCGAAGCTGGTAGCGGGCTACCCGGGCCTGTACATCCAGGAGTGCGATGGTACGGAGCCGCTCGAAAGCTACGCGGTTTGTAGGAACGCGGCGGAATATTGCCGGGCGCGGAAGGGTCCGGCGCTGGTGCATGCGCACGTCACGCGGCCGTATTCGCACTCGCTATCTGACGACGAGAAGCTCTACAAGCCCCCTGAGGAGCGCGAAGAGGAAGCCCGCCGCGACCCTATTCCGAAGTTTGCGCTCTTCCTGGTTCGGGAGGGGATCCTGGACGAGAGGGAACTTGAGGCGCTCGAAGCCGAAGTGGACCGCGAAGTGGTCGAGGCCACTGACCGCGCGCTTCAGGCCGAGTTGCCCCCGAAGGAGTCAATTTTACAGTGGGTCTATTCGCCGGACGTGGACCCCACCTCGAAACAGTTCGCAGCGGAGCCGCAATTCACCGGCGACCCGAAGACGATGGTCGAAATGGTCTGCGCGACGCTCGCTGACGAAATAGCGCGGGACGCCCGCATCGTTGTCTTCGGCGAAGATGTCGCGGATTGCAGTCGCGAGGAAAACCTCGGGAAGGTGAAAGGGAAGGGCGGTGTGTTCAAGGCCACCGCGGGCCTACAGCGGCGCTTCGGCTCGGACCGTGTCTTCAATTCGCCCATCGCTGAGGCCAGCATCGTGGGCCGTGCCATCGGCATGGCCACGCGTGGCCTCAAGCCCGTGGCCGAAATCCAGTTCTTCGATTACATCTGGCCCGCAATGATGCAGCTCCGGAATGAGCTGTGCGTATTGCGCTGGCGCTCGGCGGGCAACTTCAAGGCCCCCGCAGTGATCCGGGTGGCCATCGGCGGATACCTGACCGGCGGGGCCGTCTACCACAGCCAGTGCGGCGAAGTGATTTTCACGCACTGCCCGGGCCTGCGCGTGGTGATGCCTTCGACAGCGCTGGACACCTGCGGACTGCTGCGCACAGCTATCCGCGGCGACGACCCGGTGATGTTCCTCGAGCACAAGCACCTCTACCGACAGCCCTACAACCGCTCGCCGTATCCCGGGCCGGACTTCACCATTCCGTTCGGGAAGGCCCGGGTGGTCCGCGAAGGCTCTGACGCCAGCATCATCAGCTACGGCGCGCTGGTGCACCGCGCTGAGGTGGCTGCGGCACAGCTCGAGCGCGACGGCGTATCGGTCGAAATCCTCGACCTGCGTTCGCTCAGCCCCTACGACTGGGAAGCGGTCGCCGCCTCCGTGCGCAAGACCAGCCGCGTGATCGTGGCGTATGAAGACACGCTCTCCTGGGGCTACGGCGCCGAAATCGCCGCGCGCATCGCCGACGAGCTGTTCAGCGACCTGGATGCCCCGGTGCGCCGCGTCGCTGCGATGGACACCTTCTGTGCCTACCAGCCCAAGCTCGAAGACGAGATTCTTCCGCAAACGGAAGACCTGCTCTCGGCGGTGCGCGACCTGCTGGCTTTCTAGCGGTTATAGAAGATCTGATGTAGGCTGGCGTTCTAGGCGTGGGGCAATCGCCTCGGAACCTCACGGGGGCGATTCGCCTGGGGGAACTTTTCTGTTGCCTGAGGCGTATATAAAATCAGGGGGCGAATCATGCCCGGGTGGGGTTGCGCCCGGGCGAAGAGAGGCGAAACATGATCTGCGCAAGTTGTCAGAGGGAAATCGCAGAGTACTCAAACTTTTGCTACTACTGCGGCTCGCGCCAGCAAGCCGCACCGCCGCCAGCGCCATCCAGGGTCGAGAAGCGGCTGATGCGCTCGGCCACCGATGTGAAGATTGCCGGTGTCTGTGCCGGCTTCGCTGAGTATCTTGGCGTCGACCCGACCATCGTCCGACTGGTGTGGGTGCTCATTTTGCTGGTTCCCGTGCCGGTATTGCCGGCGTTTCTGGGCTACATTGTGGCGTGGATCGTTATGCCCAAAGCCCCACTGCCCGCGCCGGCGCAGCCCGCGACGCCGCATGCGACCCACGCGACCCAGTCGAGCTAGCGGTTGATTCACGCTGACGCTCTAGGAGCTCGGATCACGAGGCAGCTTTGGCGAACCAGGCTATGCTTTAACCTTGGCCCTGGTCTTGCGGCCGAAGATCGGCTGGTCGAGCGAGATGGCTCCCGCACCGAGGGCGACCAGAGCAAAGGCGGTAACGGCCAGTAACAGCTCGACCTGGTAGTTCTGCACAGCGCTCAGGTTTCCCATTCGGTGAAACCACACAATAGCGAACACCGTCTCCGCGACGATCAGCAGCCCTACGACGCGCGTGAATAGCCCCACGATCAGCAGGCAGCCTCCAAACAGCTCCACCACGCCGGCAATATAGGTGAAGTAGGAGGGAAGACCGAAACGCGGGAAAGATTGTATGTAACTGGCCGTCTGCGTGAACAGTTTGGCGCGCCCGTAGAAGATGAGAATGGCGCCCAGAGAGATGCGCAACAGCAAGAGCGCCAACGGCTTCAGTCTTTCCAGGTTCTGCAGCATTTGTTTGCTCCAGATGCGGCGGTAGCCAAGAGGGCCTGCCAACTTCAAACGAAACCCGCTGCATTGTAACAGAAAGCCGGGTGGTAAATTCGTGTCCCGCTCTCGTTGCACAGGGCCGCGGGGAGGATTAGTGTAGAATTGTGCTTCGCGTTCGAACCCGGAAGAAAATGGCGATAGGGATTGGGACGATCGGTGTCGCTAATGGCGGAGGCAGGCCCGGGCTAAACGCCGTTGTCTGCGATGTGGCGACGCGTTCGGGTGTATGCGTTGCCGACCTGCTCGCGGGCGGGGTGTTTAGCCTCTCGGCTTGTCTTCATGCACAGACTCAGCCGGCTCCACTGAAAGAAACCGTGGGTGCCTGCAAGACGGCGGGCGCGAATAGCGGCCATGTAGCTGCCGCCCAAGCCGTTGCGATCACCTTTGGGGGCTAGTTCGGAGGCCGACGATACGAAACTGGCTCATTGTTCCGATTCTCATCGTGGCGGTGATTGGTGCCTACTTTTGGCTGCGCCCGCGGTCCGTACACCTGCCCGAAGCCTACGTCAGCGAGCGCAGCGCGATCCTATGGAGTAGCTTGGCACAGGTCCGGCAACCGATGGCAACATTGCACTACGGCCAGCGGGTGACTGTGCTGGTGCGCAGAGGTGAGCAGGTGCACGTGCGGACGCGCCAGGGTGTCACGGGCTGGCTGGATGCGCACCTGCTGGTGGAGCCGGCGCTTTGGGAACGCAGCGCGCAACTTCTGGCCCAGGCGCGCTCGATGCCGGCGCAGGCGCGGGGACATACCAAGGTCGTCAGCAACCTCCGCATCGATCCGGGGCGCGCCGCCGCACGTATCTACCAACTCAACCGCGGCACTGGTGTCGAGGTGCTCTCTCGAACCGTAGCCGAATGGTACACCCCCGGCGACGACAGCCAGGCCCCCAAAGAATCAGGGGAAGAACTGAAACCTCGCCGCGAAGATTGGCTGCTCGTGCGCGGCTTTGCCTCGAGTGCGGCGGGCCCTGGTGGGCTAGGAGGTGGCGCGGCAAGGGGCGAGGAGTCGCCGGGCTCAGCGCGACCCGAGGAGTCGGTCGAAGTGGCCGGCTGGGTACTTGGTCGCTTTGTCGAACTTGACCCTCCCGGTCCCATTCACGATTACGCATCTTCTTCTGGATTGCGCGCGGTGGCATGGCTTGAGCTCAATCGCGTCCCGGACGGCGCCGGCGAAAAGCCCCAGTACCTCACTGCCGGCGTGCGCGGCAGCGAGGGCCAGGCGTGCGATTTCACGCTGATTCGCGTGTACACCTGGGGAGCGCGGCACAAGCGCTACGAAACCGCTTACATTGAGAGCGGCCTCTGCGGCAGGCTGCCCATTCGCGCCGCCAAGGCTGCCAACGGCGAGCCCGAGTTCCACTTCAGCGCCGTCGGCAAGACCGGGTTCGAGGAGCGGCTCTATCGGATGCGCCAGAACGTCGTGCGTCGAGTGCGCGAGTCCCAGGAGTCCTCTGCAAAGACCCCGCACGAATCCCGCTGACGCCAGATGAAAACCTGGTGGAAGCGATGGGGAGTTCTGCTGCTGGCGATGTTGGTGCTATTGTGTCTGGTGCTGCGCCGCTCCGGGTGCTCTCCCCGCCAATGGCGCGGCGGTTCCACACGTATCGTCGCACACCCAATGACCCCGGCTCATCCGCTACATCTTTCGCCGACCGAAGTGGGCGCACGCGCTCGGCAATGTCCGGCTGATGGGCATCCCTGGCAGGCAGGGATCTGCTGAGCAACTACTTGGAAAAGTCCTCTTGAGCGGCTCTGGTTGAGAGGCTGCACAAAGCGTACGATATATTCGCAGGTCATAAATTCTACGAACCTAGCTTTTCAGGGCAAGTGTGCAGCCAGTTAGAATACATTTTCGCCTAGCCTCCCGATCTTCGTTTTGCCTGGTTATTCTTGAAGCACTCGTTGTGGCGGCCTGCTCGCGCAGTGCGCCGCAGGCGCCGCCTAAGCCGCCTCCTCCCCCACTCGAATACCTGGGCGAATGGGGAGTCAAAGGCGAAGGCCCCGGCCAACTCAGTCGTCCGATCTGTTTGGCAGTGGACTTCGCGGGGAGAGTTTACGTGGCAGATGCGGGCAATGGCTTCGTCCACAAATTCGACCCGCAGGGGGAGCCTCTACTTGCGTTCCAGGAGACTGGACTCAGGCTTCCCACTGACATCGCAGTGGACCAAAGCGGTGCCATCTACGTTGCCGACGCGGTGCGCAGCAGCGTTTTTATCTTTTATCCTGACGGGACGCGTTTCCGTCAGATCCGCTGCGCTCACAAACGAGGTTCAAAAGAATCCCTCGGCGTCACTGTGGATGACGACGGCAACATGTTTGTGGTGGATCCCGACTCTCATAAGGTCCAGAAATTCAATCCGCGCGGTCGTCTGGTGAAGGTGTGGGATGCCGGAGATGGCGTGGGTGAGTTCGCGTACCCTGTGAAGGCCGCTGTTGGACCAGATGGTTTGCTCTACGTCGTGGACGCGCGAGGAAACCGTAACCTAAGGTTTACTCGCGACGGTGACTTGGTTTCTGCCTGGGGGACCGCCGAAGCAGGTTCGGGCGAAATCCGGGGTCTCTTTGGCATCGCGATATCGGGGAAATACGTCTTCGCAGACGACGTCAATCATCGTGTCCATGCGTGGACGCTCGACGGCCAGCACAAGCTGTCTGATAACCTTGGTGGACGGCTGGCGCACGATTCGCTGGCGCGTGACATTGCCGTCAGTCCGGACGGTGAGTTGCTCGTCCTCGATCCCGCCGGCCCGCGCGTGCTGCGCTTCCGGATTAACTTCTAGCTGGGCGCTGAAAACCCCGTCACGCTGTCATTCCGAGGCCGATGTTTTCTGCCGGGCCGAGTCCGCCTTGGCGGATCTCCGAGAACGAGGTAGCCCATTGCAATCGCGCGGCGGCTGTGGAAACCTTGTGACCCATCATGACTCTTTTGCTTAGCGAAGCGGATGTGCGCGAGGTTCTGACTATGCCGCTGGCGCTCGAAGTGGTCGAAGAGGCCTCTCGGCGGCAGGCCGCCGGCGAGATGATCCTGCATACGCGCCGGCGTTTGGAGGCTCCCGAAAAGGCGTTTCTCCACTACATGGCCGCTGCCGACACGGTGAGCGGTTACATGGGAATGAAGATCTACACCAGCGTGCGCGGGGCGCTGCGGTTTCTGGTGCCGCTCTACAGCGGGGAAAACGGTGAACTGCTGGCCCTGCTGGAGGCCGATTACCTGGGCCAGATGCGCACCGGCGCAGCCAGCGGCTTGGCCACCAAATACATGTCGCGAACCGATGCGCGCACGGTCGGGATCATTGGGACGGGTTTGCAGGCCCGCACCCAACTCGAGGCTGTCGCCGCAGTTCGCCGGATCGAAGCCATCCGCGTCTTCGGGCGCAACCCAGAGCGCCGCGCGCAGTTCTGCCGCGAGATGAGTGCGCGCCTTGGCGTGGCGCTCAACCCGGCCAGCTCCGCTGAAGAAGCCGTGCGGGCAACGGACATCGTTGTGACGGCGACAACCTCCTCGAATCCCGTAGTGCTTGGCGAGTGGCTAGCGCCCGGCACGCACGTGAACGCCATCGGCGCAAACTTTCCTCAGAAGCGCGAGCTCGACAGCGAGGCGGTTCGCCGCGCTGCTGTTCTTGCCGTCGATTCGATCGAACAATCAAAGCTCGAGGCCGGGGACCTCATCCACGTGCTCGGGGAAGATCCTTCGCGCTGGGCCGCTGTGACCGAGCTGGCGGCGATCGTCTCCGGCAGAGTGTCCGGGCGCACCAATGCCCGCGACATCACCCTCTTCAAATCCAATGGGATTGCGATCTGGGATGTGGCCGTTGCGGCGCGCGTCTACGAATTGGCGCAGCAGCGGCAGCTCGGGCGGCGCATCCCGCTGTGGGAGCATTCCGCTTCAGCGAACTGATTGTTTCCAGCTTGATGGAGACGCGGCTTTGAGGCTGTCTTTCCTCTTCTGGGTCCTCGTGCGTCAAGAGGAGCTGCGGTGGAGGCGGGAAGGCAGCGGGTTTTGGCCGTTTCTAGCTAGGGCGCTGCTGGAGGCGCCTGGCAAGCGCCGCGTGGAGGCGCTGGTGGACGTCTTCCGGAAGCGGCAGAGGCTTCGAGTCGCAGAAGACCTGAATGGTCTTCTTCGTCGTGTCCACCACCAGGCGACAATCTTCGCAGTGCTCTAGGTGCCGCTCGAGCTCGGACTGAGCCGCCGCATCGAGCTCGCCGTCCAAGTAGTCGGAGATTTCGCGGATGACTCCTCGGCAGTTCAATTGACTTCGCTCCGTTTAAAGAACTTGTTTAGTTTTTGACGCAGCTTCAGCCGGGCCCGGAGCAGCCGCGATTTCACGGCCGGCACGGATATTCCCAGCAGCTCAGCTGTTTCTTCGGTGGAGAGTTCCTCGACGTCGCGCAGCAAGAAGACAACGCGAAAAGTGGGGTCGAGCTCGTTGATGACCTGTGTCAGGATCTCGCTCAACTCAGCCTGCGCGTAGCGCTGTTCGGGGGTGGGTCCCCAGTCTTCAACTTCGCGGGGTATCAGGTCGTCATCGGTCTCGACCGGCTCATCGAGTGATACCTGGTTGGGCCGGCGTTTACGCAGCTTCATCAGCGCCTCATTCACCGTGATGCGGACCAGCCAGGTGTAGAAGCGCGAATCACCGTGAAACTCGCCCAGATGCTCGAACGACTTCAAGAAGGCATCCTGCATCACGTCCTCGGCGTCTTCGCGGTTCTGGGTGATGTTCTGCGCCAGGTGGAAGATCTTGGGCTCGTAGCGGTTCACCAGCTCTTCAAAAGCCGTGACGTCGCCCGCCTTGGCGGAAGCCACCAGGACCGCTTCGTCGTCCTTGGGGACTGCGCGCGCGATCGGTTTGGGATTGGCAGAGTTCAAAGGGTATCCAGTGTTTGGCCCAGCTCTACTTTGATGCCCGAGCGACTCGAAAGGATAACACAAGCTTGCATCGAGAGGCTGGCTGCGGTCGTGATCTCGCGATGGGACGCAGGTGGGCCCGGCGAGGCGGGACAACCTCCCGGATGGACATCCCCGGCCAGCTGACAACGCCAGAGGTCCTAAGCTGGCTATGTAGGGCGGGGGGACGGCAGCGAGCAAATCTCGAAACTCACTCTTGACAGTCACTGAATCTCGCGTTACCGTTCGAACGAACGTTCGACTTACTGCTGTGGCTAAAACGACACCAACCAACCACCGAAATTTCCAGGGCAAACTGCGTCATATCCTTCGCCATGCGGCGCGGGTGTTCTCCGAAAAGGGCTACGAGGGTGCTTCCATCCGCGACATTAGCCGCGCGAGCGGCGTCTCTCTCTCCGGCCTGTATTACTACTTCGAGAGCAAGCAGAAACTGCTATATCTCATTCAAATTAATACAT
The DNA here is from genome assembly GCA_003224235.1 of Acidobacteriota bacterium. Classification (GTDB taxonomy): domain Bacteria; phylum Acidobacteriota; class Terriglobia; order Acidiferrales; family UBA7541; genus QHYU01. Next base: position 40,284 of record QHYU01000174.1, on the reverse strand, counting down.
TTACGAGCATCCTCAAGCGCCTCGAGCGCCGCCTGGTCGCGGCCGTCGCGCCGGAAGAACGCCTGCGCGCGCTGGTCAGCAATCACATCGACTATTTCCTGCGCCATCCGGCGGAAATGAAGGTACTTGCGCACGAGGACGAGGCTCTGGAGGACCCATACCGCCGGGAAGTGGCGGAGATCAAAAGGCGGTACTACGAACTGGCCCGGGGCATTTTCGAGGCCCTGCGCAAGACCGGGCACATGCGCCGCGTTAACCCACGGGTGGCGGTGCTGAGCCTGTTCGGCATGATGAATTGGATTTATAAATGGCATAATCCCAAGGTGGACCCGCAGGCCGACCGGCTGGCGGAAACCATGTCCGCAATCTTTCTTGATGGGGTGACGAATGGCCTCGTGACACCGCGCCCGCGGCCGGTAGCGCTCGACCGCCACGCCGTTCAAGAAGCCACCCGGGCTGTGGGGTAGTGTGGGGTCTCGATTCTCGAAACGCAACTTCAGATTTGGATCGAAGAGTTAGGGAGGCAAGCAATGGTAACCACGCCAGCAGTGGAGCAGAAAGAGCTCATTCGCTACCGGGTGGAAGATGGAGTGGCCATTCTGGAGATGGATGACCCGCCGGCCAACACCTACACCTACGAGATGATGCGCCAGCTCGACGCGGCCATCCTGCAGGGGCGCATGGATGAAAGTGTTTACGTGATCGTGCTGCGCGGCGCCGGCGAGAAGTTTTTCTCTGCCGGCGCCAGCATTCCGATGCTCACCAAGGCCGACCCGCAGTTCAAGTACTATTTCTGCCTGCACGCCAACGAGACTCTTTCGCGTCTCGAGCAGACGCCCAAGCTGGTGATTGCGGCGCTCAACGGCCATACTGTAGGTGGAGGTCTCGAGATTGCGCTGGCCTGCGATATTCGTATCGCCAAGCAGGAAGGCGGCAAGATCGGCCTGCCGGAGGTAAACCTGGGCGTGCTGCCGGGCACGGGCGGGACGCAGCGGCTCCCGCGCGTAATCGGCAGGGCGCGCGCTCTCGAGTTGATGGCCACCGGCCGCACCTTCAGCTTCGAGGAAGCGCTCGAGTGGGGTCTGATCCACTACATCTACGAACGCGACTCCTTCTGGGACGACGTGATGGCCTATGCGCGGCAGTTCTGCCCGCCGCACAAAGCTTCGCGCGCCGTCGGCCGCATCAAGCGCTCGGTCGTCACCGGCTCAGAGGTGTCTTTCGCGGAGGCGCTGGGTCTCGAGCGTGAGTTGCAGCAGTTGCTTTTCACCAGTGAGGACGCCAAGGAAGGCTTGGCCGCGTATGTGGAAAAGCGCCAGCCTCAGTTCAAGGGGAAGTAGCGGCAGTTCACTGTCGAGAAGCGATAGTCGAACCCGGCGGTTAAGAGTAAAGAATGCTGCAAGCTGATCGCCGCGTTGGCGATTAACCATTTCATTCAAGGAGCCCAATGGCCACGGCACCCCAGATTCAGGTCAAACCTGGAAAACTCTTTATCGGCGGTAAGTGGGTTGACGCCGCCTCGGGCAAGACGTTCCCCACCATCAACCCTGCCACAGGCGAGACGATCACCGCGATCGCCGAGGGCGATGAGCGCGACGCCGCCGCGGCGGTCGAGGCCGCCCGCAAAGCCTTTGAGTCCGGCCCCTGGCCCGAGATGAGCGCCTCTGACCGTGCCCGGCTTCTCTGGAAGCTCGGCGACCTGGCGGACAAATACAACGAAGAACTCGGCACTTTGGAGACGCTGGATAACGGCAAACCCATCTTTGAGTCCCGGCAAATCGACATGCCCATGGTCGCCGAGGTCTTCCGCTATTTCGCCGGCTGGGCGACGAAAATTCACGGCGAGACTGTGCCGGTACGTGGGCCGTTCTTGCACTACACGCTGCGCGAGCCACTGGGCGTGGTGGCTGCAATCGTCCCCTGGAATTTTCCGCTGCTGCTGGCATCGTGGAAGGTAGCTCCGGCACTGGCTGCTGGCAATACCGTCGTGCTGAAGCCTGCCAGCTGGACGCCGCTCACCGCGATTCGCTTCGGCGAACTCTGCCAGGAGGCTGGGGTGCCCGACGGCGTGGTGAACATCATTACCGGCCCGGGCGCGACGCTCGGCAAGGCGCTGGTGCGGCACCCGGGGGTGGCCAAGGTCGCCATTACCGGTGAAACCCGCACCGGTCAGGAAATCGTTCGCGATTCAGCCGACACGCTCAAGCGCGTCACGCTCGAACTTGGCGGCAAGTCTCCCAATATCGTTTTCGCGGATGCGGACTTGGACGCGGCCGTGCGCGGCGCCACCATCGGCATCTTCTACGGAAAAGGCGAAGTCTGCGCGGCGGGCTCGCGGCTGTTCGTGGACAAGAAAATCCACGACGACTTTCTGCAGAAGTTGGTGGACCGCGCCAAGAAACTTCAGCCTGCTGACCCGCTCGACCCCAAAACGCGCTTTGGCGCGCTGGTCAGCGAGCGGCAGATGCAGACGGTGCTGGGCTACATCGCGAAGGGCAAGGCCGAAGGCGCGAAGCTGGTGGCTGGCGGCGAGCGCGTCTCGGTGGGCAACGGCAAGGGCTGCTTCCTGCAGCCAACGGTTTTCGACGGCGTGCGCAACGATATGACCATCGCGCGGGAAGAAATCTTCGGTCCCGTGCTGGCCTCGATCGAGTTCGGAGACATCGACGAAGCGGTGCGCTTGGCCAACGAAACGCCCTACGGCCTGGCTTCGGCCGTCTGGACGCGCGACATCGCCAAGGCCCACCGCGTCGCGCACAAGCTCCAGGCCGGCACGGTGTGGATCAACACCTACAACAACTACGATCCGGCGGCGGCCTTCGGCGGCTACAAGATGAGCGGCTACGGCCGCGAGTTGAGCCTGCACGCCATCGAGCACTACACGCAGGTCAAGAGCGTCTGGGTGAACCTGGCATAGATGCGTACTCTTCCCGACTATCTGCGGCGCGGAATGAAGCTGGTCATCGTTGGCTGCAACCCCGGCGAGCGCTCGGCGCGCCTCGGGCACTACTACGCGGGCCGCGGGAATGTGTTCTGGCCGCTGCTCTATGATTCGGGCGTGGTGCCGGAGCCGCTGGAATATAAGGACGACAAGCGCATGATCGAGTTCGGCATTGGGTTGACGGACCTGGTCAAGCGTCCCACGCGCGGCATCGAAGAAATCGAGCGGCAGGAGTTTGCTGAAGGGCGCATCCTGCTGGCGCGGAAACTCGAAGAATTCACTCCGCGTGTGATCGCCTTCAACGGCAAGCTGGTATTCGAGAAGTTCGCCCAGCGGCCGTGCAAGCTGGGCCTACAGAAAGAGCGGCTCTACGGCGCTCAGGTGTTTGTGCTGCCTTCGACGAGTGGACAGAACGCCGTGGGGGATGCGCAGAAGCTGCGGTTTTTCCGCCAGCTTGCCCGGGTCCTAAAGAAACTGAACGATTGACGAACATGGTTGACGCCGCACAACCGATGTCCGTGCCCGGTGCCACTCTGGTTCTCGAGAGCCGAGAGGCCGGCGTCGCCACCCTCACATTGAACCGGCCCGAGCGCTTGAACGCGCTCAACACCGAGTTGGGCGCGGCGCTGGTCGCGGCTCTGGCCCGCGCGGCGGAAGACCGAGACGTGCGCGTGGTGGTGCTGACGGGCGCCGGTCGTGCGTTCTGCGCTGGCGGCGATATTGCCGTGCTGCGAGACGCGCGGCAGCGCAACGCCGGCCCGGAACTCGATGGCCTGATGCGCTCCGGCGTGCAGATTGTCCTGGCCGTGGCGGATATGCGCAAGCCGGTGCTGGCCGCGGTGAATGGCCCGGCCGCCGGCGCGGGAATGAATCTGGCGCTGGCGTGCGATCTGCGAGTAGCCTCCGATCAGGCGAGCTTCGGTCAAAACTTCGCCAAAGTCGGCTTGTTCCCGGATTTTGGTGGCACCTATCTGCTGCCGCGCCTGGTGGGACCCGCGCGCGCCGCGGAGCTGTTTTACACCGGCGAGATGATTACGGCTGCGGAGGCTGAACGCATCGGCCTGGTCAACCGCGTGGTGCCGCACGACCGGCTGGCCGACGAGGCTCGCGCGTTTGCCGAGCGGTTGGCCGTGGCGCCGCCGCTGGCGGTTCGCGCGGTCAAGCAGGCGCTGTTTGGTGCCGATCGGGCGGGGCTCGCGCGCGCGCTGGAGGCCGAGATTCAGCAGCAGAAGGAGTGCTTTCTTTCCGAGGATTGCCTCGAAGGGCTGAACGCGTTCCTGGAGAAGCGTCCGCCGCACTTCCGAGGCCGCTAGGACCGCGGACGGAGACGGCAAGAGAATTTGACACCGGATAGCTGGCGATTTCCAAGACCTCTGAGGGAGATTGGGAGGATTTGCACTTATGGCTGTACGACGCATTGCGACTTTTGACGACTGGGTGGACCTATTCCGTGTCTGGCAGAAGGACATCGGGGTGGCTTATCCGGAAATCGTAGACTACAAATTCGAGGCCAAGTTCGGCCCGACGCGCTCGAACGAAATCGAATTTGGCGCCTTTAAGGGTCGCCCGAAGTGGGAGAAGGTGATTCAGATCCCGGACCAGCGCATCCGGGACGCGATGCAGAACCTGATCGTTTATCAGGGCGACACCGAGTTCGCTTCGGTCGAGCAGCAGCGAAGGCTTTTTCAGAACGCGCCGTCCGAGCATGACCGTCAGTCACTGTGCCGCGTGGTCACCGAGGAGATGCGTCATGGCTGGCAAATGTGCCACCTGCTGATCAACCATTTCGGCTACAGCGGGCGCGTCGAGGCGCAGAAGATGCTGGAGCGGCGGGCGTTTGATCAGAAGCGGTTGCTCGGGGCCTTCAACCAGGACGTCGACCACTGGCTCGACTTCTTCACCTACACCGATTTCGTCGATCGCGACGGCAAGTTCCAGCTCACCATGCTGAGTTACTCGGGATTTGCCCCGGTGGCGCAGTCGATGATCCCGATGCTGCGCGAGGAATCGTTCCACCTGGGCACGGGCCAGGACGGCATCAAGCGCATTGTCCGCGCGGGTGTGGTGCCGCTCACCATCATCCAGAAGTTCATCAACAAGTGGGTGCCGGTGAGCCACGACTTGTTTGGCGTGGACCGCTCGAGCTCGGCGCACTGGTTCTACGTTTGGGGCCTGAAGGGCCGCTACGATGAGCCGCAGGCCAAGGAGGAAGCGGATCTCGAGCGCATGAACGAGCATAGCCGCTTCCTGTTCCATCTCGAGTGCGAGAAGCTGATCGAGCAAATCAACAAGCATATCCCCGCTGGCCAGACGCCCCTCTACGTGCCGGACCTGAAATTCCACCGCTACATTGGCGAGTTCGCCGGCCAGCCCTACAGTGTCAAAGGCGAGCTGCTCTCCCCGCGCGAATACGAAGAGCACCTGCGGGAAGCTCTGCCACAGCCCGAAGACATCAAACTGGTAACCGAGATCCAGGCCACCGAGCCCAACTGGATTGCCGCAAAAGGGTCGGTGCAGTAGCGCTCCGGGGATCCATGTCCACTCGCGCCCAACCGGAAGCCCCCGCTCGCGGCTATTCGCTCGGCGAATTGATGGTTGCGGCGGCAGCACGCGAGATCCGCGACGCGGAGGTGGTGTTTGTAGGCATGCGCCTCCCATTGCTGGCCTTTCTGGTGGCCAAGCGCACCCACGCCCCAGCGGCGATCGGGCTGTACGAAAACGGCGTCATCCGCGAGACCCCTGCGCCGGAACTGCTCTACACCATGGCCGATCCGCCCAATCTTCTTGGCGCCACGCTATGCGGCCAGATGCTCGACGTCATGGCGCTGCTGCAGCAGGGCCGGGTGCACGTGGGCTTTCTTGGCGCGGCCGAAGCAGACCGCTTCGGCAACCTCAATTCCACTTGGGGAAACCGCGGCGGCCAGGACATTCGCCTGCCCGGCTCGGGTGGAGCCTGCGACATCGCCTGCCTGGCGCAGCGCACCGTGGTGTTGCTCGAACACGACCGCAATCGCCTGGTCGAACGGGTGAAACATGTCACCTCGCCCGGCTTTGGCTCGGGCGATAGTTGGCGGCGCGCGCAGGGATTGCCGCTGCGCTCCGGGCCCTCCGCGGTCATCACCACGCTTGGCGTGCTGCGTTTTAGCAACGACGGTGAGGCCTACCTCGCCTCGGTGCATCCGGGCGTGCGCGTCGAAGACGTGCTGGGCAATACCGGCTGGACTCTGCGCGTGGCCGACGACTTGCTCGAAACTTTGCCGCCCAGCGGCGCCGAACTGGCCGTCATGCGCGAACTCGACCCCAACCGCTTCTGGACCAACCGATGACCGAGCGCGAATCCGTCGCCGAGACAGTCCATGTTCGCGCGCAAGGCTCGACGCTCTGGATCACACTCGATCGCCCGCCGCTCAACATCATTGATATCCCCATGATGCGCGCGCTCGATCAAGCGCTCAGCTCGCTCCCGGACCAGAACGCTTATGTCATTTTCCGGGGCGCGGGACCAAAAGGCTTCTCGGCTGGAGCAGAAGTTCGGGATCACGCTCCGGATCGCGTGGCCGAGATGCTTGCCACTTTTCACGCCATCTTCCGGCGGCTCTGGCACGCCGACTGCGTCACCATTGCCGCTGTGCATGGTCATTGCTTGGGCGGCGGCTGTGAGCTGGCAACCTCTTGCGATTTTGTCGTCGCTGCCGAATCGGCGCAATTCGGCCAGCCCGAGATCAAACTCGGCTGCTTTCCGCCGGTGGCGATGGTGATGCTTCCGCGCTTGGTGGGACCGCGCGCGGCACTGGATCTAATCCTGACTGGGCGCGCGATTCCCGCTCGAGAGGCGCAACAATTAGGGCTGGCCACACGGGTGGTTCCTGACGACCAGCTTAACGCGGAGGTTGATGCATTACTGGCTGAGCTGCGCTTGCGCAGCCCGGCCGTGCTGGGCATGACGCGTCGCGCGCTGTGGAAATCCACGGGGCTCGATTTCGACCGCAGCCTGCGCGCAGCTGAAGAGCTTTATTTGAACCGGCTGATGAAAACTGAAGACGCGCAGGAAGGTATTTGCGCTTTCCTCGAAAAGCGCGTGCCCGTTTGGAGAGGCCGTTAGAAATATCCCAAGAGAATGAGCGCCGCGTCCAAACTCATCTCCATGCAGCAGGCTGTTGCCGAGCACGTGCCGTCGGGCTCGATGGTGCTGCTGGGAGCGCAGCTCGAGCAGATGATCCCCTTTGCTGCGGGGCACGAGCTGATCCGTCAGGGGCGGCGCGACCTGACGCTGGTCGGGCCGATTTCCGACATCCTGTTCGATCAACTGATCGGCGCGGGCTGCGTTTCACACGTGCTGGCGGCGTGGGTAGGCAACGTCTCCGCCGGCGTGGGCTATGGCCTGCGCCGCGCGGTTGAGCACAACATTCCTCGCCCAGTGCAGATGGTGGATTACTCGAACTTTACCCTGGCGCTCGGGCTGCATGCCGGCGCCCTGGGTGTGCCCTTCATGCCCACTTATTCGACGCTGGGCAGCGACCTGCTCAAGAAAAATGGCAACCTGCGCGAGTTCCCGTCGCCGGTGAACGAAGAGAAATTAGTTGCCGTGCGCGCGTTGCGACCCGACGTGGCCATCCTTCACGCGCAGCGTGCAGACCAATTCGGCAATACGCACCTGTGGGGCAACCTGGGCGTAGCGGTGGACGGGGCGCGCGCTGCGCGCAAAGTGATCGTGGTGGCTGAGGAGATCGTCGCCCCGGAAGTGATTGCCTCCGACCCCAACCGCACGCTCATCCCGGGATTCCTGGTGGCGGCGGTGGTGCACGAGCCTTGGGGCGCGCATCCCTCGCCGGTGCAGGGATACTACGGCCGCGACCACGCTTTCTTCAGCCAGTATCACGAGCAGAGCCGCCAGGTCGAAGATTTCGAGAAATGGCTTGCGCGCTGGGTCGCCGGCGTCGCCGACCGGCGCGAGTACTTGAATTTGCTCGGCGCCTGCCGTGTTGAATCGCTTGGCGTAAGACAGCACGCATTTTCGGCGCCCGCGAATTTCGGATATTAGGGCGCCTGGTTGCAGGCGGGGCATGGCCGAGGGAATTAATGTCAGTAGCCCGCCTCTTCAGAGGCGGGGATGTTCGCTGGCAGCAGAAGGCTCCGCGTCTAAAGACGCGGGCTACAAGCGATGGGTGCTTCGTGTAGGGCACGGCGTGCGGTGCCCGCCCAAAGGTTGAAAACGGTTCTCTCTCGACTGAGGTATCAGGCACGATGACGAAAGAACTGATTCGGTTGAAGGTAAACGGCGAATTGCGCGAAATCGCCGCGCCGGCGGAAAAGCTGCTGCTTGACGTGCTGCGCGAGGACTTGAGTCTGACCGGCTCGAAGCGCGGTTGCGACGACTCGAGCTGCGGCTGCTGCGCGGTTCTGGTGGACGGCGTGCCGATGCTGAGCTGTGTGGCAATCGCCTCGTGCTACCAGGACTGCGAAATCGTGACTGTTGAGGGCATCGCGCCCCCGGGCGAGCTAGACCCGGTGCAGGAGGGCTACGCGGTTGCAGGCGGCGCTCAGTGCGGCTACTGCACGCCCGGCTTCCTGATTGCCACCAAGGCGCTGCTCGATCACAATCCCAATCCTACGCTCGAGGAGATTCGCCTGGCGCTTTCCTCGAACCTGTGTCGCTGCACAGGCTACATGCAGATCTACGAGTCGGTGAAGCTTGCGATCGAGCGCGCGCAGGCGCGCGAAGCCGCGAAAACCGCCCCGGTAGGGAGCTGAGACATGGCGCCACACTCTGTGATCGGCAAGCCGCTCCCCATGACCGACGCCCCGGGAAAAGTGACCGGCCTGGGTAAATACGCCGACGACCTTGTTGCGCCGGGAATGCTCTTCGGCAAGATCCTGCACTCGCCGCATGCGCACGCGCGCATCCGGGCCATCAATACCTCGAAAGCGGAAGCGCTGCCGGGCGTCAAAGCGGTCGCAACCGGCCGCGACGCGCCCAATCCCTACGGCATCCTGCCCATCGGGCACGACGAGTGTGTCTTTGCACTCGATCGGGTGCGCTACATCGGCGACAACGTCGCCGCGGTCGCTGCCACCAGCGCCGAAATCGCCGAGGAAGCGCTGGAGCTGATTGAGGTGGACTACGACCCGCTCCCGGCGTGGTTCGATCCGCTGGAGTCGATGAAGGCGGCGGCTGATTGGATCCACGAGAGCAAGCCGCACAACATCGAGAAGGAGTACCACCACGAGTTCGGGAACCTGGAGCAAGGCTTCGCCAATGCAACCTTCGTCCGCGAGGAGCATTACTACGCCGCCGAGGTCACCCACGCCGCGATGGAGCCGCATTCGACGCTGGCTATTTGGGAGCCCAACGGGCGGCTAACCGTGCACTCCTCGACGCAGGTGCCCTACTACCTGCACCGCACCGTCTCCGAAGTCTGCGAAATGCCCATGAGCCAGATCCGCGTCATCAAGCCGCTGGTGGGCGGCGGGTTTGGCGGTAAGAGTGAAGTGATCCCGCTCGAGGTGGCCGCGGCGGTGCTTGCCAAGAAGGCCAAGCGTCCGGTGAAGATCACCTACACGCGCGAAGAGGTGTTCTATGCGCATCGCGGCCGGCCGATCACCATTGTGGACCTGAAAGTCGGTCTGACGCGTGAGGGCAAAATCAGCGCCGTGGCGGCTCGCGTGGTGCAGGACGGCGGCGCGTACTGCGGCTACGGCCCAGTCACTGTGCTTTACTCCGGCGCGCTGTTGGGCGCGATCTACGACATTCCCAACGTGAAATACGACGGCTATCGCGTGCTCACCAACAAGCCCGCCTGCGGCGCCATGCGGGGCCACGGCACCGTCAACGTGCGCTTCGCCTTTGAGGCTATGCTCGACGCGCTCGCGCACGACGCGCGACTCGATCCCGTCGAGGTTCGCCGTCGCAATCTGCTGCGGGCTCCATGCATCACCGTGAACGGCCTGCGCGTCACCAGCTATGGCTTGCCGGAATGCATCGAAAGGGTGGTCGAACGCTCCGGCTGGGCGCAGAAGAAAGGGAAACTGCCTTACGGCCGCGGCGTCGGCATGGCTTGCAGCCACTACGTCAGCGGGGCGGCCAACCCCATCATCCGCTCGAACATGCCGCACACCACCGTACACATCAAAGTCGATCGCGACGCCGCCGTGACACTCTACACCGGCGCGTCGGAGATTGGTCAAGGGTCAGACACCATCCAGGTCCAGATCGTCGCCGAAGTCCTGGGCGTGCGGCCGGAGCGCGTCAAACTGGTGGCTGCCGATACGGAACTCACTCCGGTAGATTTGGGCAGCTATTCGAGCCGCGTGACGTTCATGGCGGGGAACGCCTGCCTGGAAGCGGCCAAACAAATGCGCGGGCAGATCTTGGCTGCTGTGGCAAAGAAATTCGGCTGCGAGACTCGCGCCTGCGCCTGCGCTTCGACGAAGCGGCGGTTGCGGCGATCGATTTCCACGGTGCTCTGGTGGCCAAGGGCACCTACGCCCCGCCGGAAGACGCTCGTGGCGGCAATTTCAAGGGCGCCGGCGTGGGCCCGTCTCCCTCTTACAGTTACAGCGCGCAGGTGGCTGAGGTTTCCGTGGACACTGAGACCGGTCGCGTGCACGTCCACCGCATCATCGCGGCGCACGACTGCGGCAAGGCGCTCAACCCCATGACCGTCGAGGGTCAGATCGAGGGCTCAGTCTACATGGGTCTTGGTCAGGCGCTTCAGGAAGAGATGGTGTGGAACAAGGGTCGCCTGATGAACCCGACGCTGCTGGAGTACCGCATTCCTTCGACGCTCGAAACGCCTGAGATTGAATCCATCATCGTTGAGAGCATCGATCCGGAAGGCCCGTTTGGGGCCAAGGAGGCCGGTGAAGGCTCGCTCGCCGCGACCATTCCAGCGATCGCCAACGCCATCTACGATGCTGTCGGCGTGCGCATCAACACGCTGCCGATTACCCCGGAGAAGATCCTGGCGGCCCTGCGTGAAAAAGAGAAACAGCGGGCCGGCAACGACGCGCCCGGCACGAACGGAGGCTCGCGATGACGATGCCGGCTTCGCGCGTCGCGCGCCCCAGCACGATTGAAGAGGCTGTGCGCCTCCTAGCGGACAACGGCCCTGAGGCGGTGATCATCGCTGGCGGCACCGACGTCGTGCCGAACTTGCAGATGAAGCTTTTCGCGCCGCGCGTGCTGGTGGACATCAAGCCCATCCGCGTGCTGCAAGGCATCACGATCGCCGCCGCCGGCGCGCTGCGCCTCGGCGCGCTGACGACGCTTACCGAAATCGTTGGATCGCCGCTGCTGCAAGCCAGCTATCCGGTGCTGGTCAGCGCCGCCGCGACCATCGCCGGGCCGCTGCAGCGCAATATGGGTACGCTGGGGGGCAACTTGTGTTTGGAGACGCGCTGCCTCTGGTACAACCAGTCTCACTTCTGGCGCAAGGCGTTGGGCGGCTGCCTGAAAAAAGACGGCGACGTCTGCCACGTCGCTCCGGGCGGGAAGCGATGCTGGGCCGCCTGGTCCGGCGATTCTGCCCCTGCACTGTTGACGCTCGACGCGGAAGTGGAAATCACCGGGCCGCGCGGGAGGCGCCGCCTTCCGCTCGCCCAATTTTATTTGAACGACGGCATGAATCGCATCGCGCTCGGCCGCGATGAACTGGTCACCTCCGTCTATCTCCCCGCGCGTACGGCCGGCCGCCGCGGCATCTATCACAAACTCCGCATTCGAGATTCGATCGATTATCCCCTGGCCGGGGTGGCTGTAACCCTCGAGGTAGACCGTAGCGGAGTTTGCCGCGAAGCGCGGGTTGCGATCACCGCCGTCAATCCGGCGCCGCTGCTGGTCAAGGAAGCGAGCGAGTGGCTGGTGGGACAAAGGTATTCGGCGGAGCTGGTTGACCGCGTCGCTCACGCCGCTATTCGCACCGGAAAGCCCCTGACAACTTCGGCTTCGACGCCGGTGTATCGCCGCGAAATGGTGCGCTTGTTTGCCCGCCGCGCTTTGGAAGAGGCCTGGAAGAACGGCAACGCCTGAACCACGGCAGAGTAACGCGCAAGCTGGTGCCTTCTCATTCTGGGCCTCTCGCGGCGGGCGAGGGATCTCCACTGAGCCGATTTGCGATGCGCGTCATCGATATTCACATCCACATCCAGCCTCTGCACATGTTCAAGCCCCACGCGCTCGAGCTGATCAAGCGCGGCCGGCGTGATTACGCAGATGTGGAAAGATACTCCGCCGACCCGGCGGCCTTCCTGAGATTCCTCGACGACGCAGGCGTCGAACGCGCTGGCCTGATCAATTACGTCAGTCCGGACGTCATCGGCTTTACGCCGGAGGTTAACGACTGGGTTGCGCGCTACTGCGCCGCCAAGCCAGAGCGGCTGATTGCCTTCGGCTCGGTTCATCCGAAGTACGTCGCCGACGCCGGCGCCGAAGTCGATCGCCTGGTGAAGATCGGCATCCGAGGCCTCAAGGTGCATCCCTCGCATCAGGTTTTTTCGCCCAATGCCTATCGCGATGGTTTGGGACCGCTGGCGGCGATTTACGAGCGGGCGCAGGCCAACGGCCTGCCGGTGATGGTCCACACCGGTACTTCCATCTTTCCCGGCGCGCGAAACGTTCATGCCCAGCCGATGCTGGCCGACGACATCAGCGTGGACTACCCTGATCTGGTGGTGATCCTGGCACACGGCGGCCGGCCCTTGTGGATGGAAGAGGCCTTCTTCCTCGTCCGCCGGCACAAAAACATGTATATGGATGTTTCCGGGATTCCGCCCCAAAAGCTACTGGAATATTTTCCGCGGCTGGAGGAGATCGCTGATAAGGTGCTCTTCGGCACTGATTGGCCCGGCCCGGGCGTGCCGGACGTGCGTGGAAACATTCAGAAATTTTTGGCGCTGCCGCTTTCGGAGCAGGCTCAGCGGAAGATTCTCTATGACAACGCCGCGCGCCTTTTCCCGGCGCGTCGAAGTGGTTAGTTGGGCCGTCATTGGGATGTTGGAGGCATTTGCCCATATGCCAGGAAACGGCGGCAAGCGATAGCACTCCATGGGCGAGCTTGTCCAAGGGATTGTTTCGATGGACGGCAAAGCATTCGTTGAGCAACTTAAGGCAGAGAATGAAAAATTTCTCTCTAAGCTCGATGCTGTGCCCCTCATGAACTCGCTGAGCGCCGCAAAGGGCGGAGCGATCGGCGGTCTGGCGGCCCTGCTGAAGATAGCGTTGAAAAATGAAATCGAAGCCGCGGAGATTGCCGCGTCCTGGGTGCCCACTACGCCGGAAATCGACGCCAAGCTAGCGCTCGCGCGGCATGCGGGCGACGAGGCGCGCCATTACCAGTTGCTCGCCGAAAAAGTGCGCGCCCTGGGCGTTTCGCTCGAGGGTTTCGATCCGCTGGCGCCGCCGAGCCCTGTTCTTGCCTATTTGCGCACCTTAGACACGGCGGTCGAGCGCGTCGCCGCGGCCCTGGTGGCTCGCGAAGCCATGGGTGCCCGGCGCAACGCGCAGTTTCTGAAATTCCTCGAGGCCGCGGGGCAAAAAGAGATTGCGCGGCTTTACCGCGACGTGATCAACCCGGATGAGGAGCGCCATCATCAAGCTGGCTGCGCGGTGCTGGCGCAGCTTGCTAGTACTCCGGCAGCGCAAGACTCGGCGAGGCGCGCGGCCGCCCGGCTGCTTGAGATTGGCGACCAAGCGCGCAGCGCCGCGATGGAAAAGACAGGCGCGCCGGTGATTCCAGGATGCTAAGCAGAAGCAAGGAACCATGGGGCAAGGCAAAGGAAAAAGGAAGGGAGTCTCGGTGGTCGTTCTCTGCGGGCTCTGTGAACAGTTGAAGCGTGCAGTGTTTCGAGAAAGGATTCTCTCTGTGGGCTCTGCGTCTCTGCGGCAAATGGGCCACCCGAGGTAAGCGATGGAGGTAAACAAGATTGCGGTAATTGGCGCGGGCACGATGGGCCGCGGCATTGCTTACGCTGCTGCGCTGGGTGGCTACTGCACGATTTTGGAGGATGTATCCGCTCCGGTGCTGCAGCAGGGATTGGCATACGTTCGCGAGACGCTCGAGGAGGGCATCGCCCGCGGCAAAGTCACCCCGCTGCAGAAGGAGCAGGCGCTCGCGTGCCTGGGAAGCGCCGGTTCGGTTGAGGAGGCCTGCCGCGAGGCCGACTTGGTAATCGAGGCCGCGCCGGAGGAGATGGAACTCAAAGTCGACATTTTTTGTATTCTGGACAAATTCGCCAAGCCGGGCGCAATTTTCGCCAGCAATACCTCCTCGCTTTCGATCACCGAGATTGCCGCGGTCACCTGCCGCCCGGAGAAGTGTGTGGGCATGCACTTTTTTAATCCAGTGCCCAAGATGAAGCTGCTGGAAATTGTGCGCGCACTGGAGACCTCGGAGGACACCCTGGCCACCTGCCGCGAGGTAGGCCGCCGCATGGGCAAGGAAGTGGTCGTGGTGCGCGAATCTCCCGGCTTCGTCACCAGCCGCATTAACGCCCTGATCGGCAACGAGGCTTTCCACATGCTCCAGGAGGGCATCGCCTCGGCTGAGGACATCGACAAGGCGATGAGGCTGGGTCTGAACCATCCGATGGGTCCGTTTGAGCTGGTCGATCTGGTTGGGCTCGACGTTCGCCTGAGCATCCTCGAGTATCTGCATAACACACTTGGCGAGAAGTACCGCCCGAGCCCGCTGCTCCGGCAATACGTCAAGGCGGGAAGACTCGGCCGCAAGGCAGGTCGCGGCGTGTACGAGTATCCCGACGCCAAAGCCAAAGGGCAGGCGTAAGCAGCAGCCGCATCGCGCCACCCTCTGCTATCATTGCTGTGGCCATGAGCATAGCTGACCAAATCGTGCTCCAGCAGAGCGACCTGACCGAGATGGACGTGGACGCCATCGTCAACGCCGCGAACAACGACTTGCAATTGGGCGGCGGCGTAGCCGGGGCGATCCGGCGCAAAGGTGGCGAATCCATCCAGCGCGAATGTGACGCAATCGGCAGCATACCTGTGGGCGGCGCCGCAATCACCTCGGGCGGGAAGCTCAAGGCGCGCCACGTGATCCACGCGGCGAGCATGGAGTTGGGGGGACAGACCACGGCGCGCGCGTTGCGCGGCTCCACCGCCCATTCGCTGCGCATCGCTGCCGAGAAAGGCCTGGCAACTATCGCCTTTCCCGCCGTCGGCACGGGCATCGCCGGGTTTCCGATGCAGGAGTGCGCCGAGATTATGCTGCGGGAAGTGGTCGAGCATCTGAAACGGCCAACGTCGCTCAAAAAGGTTTATTTCGTGCTCTTCGACAAGCCGGCGCTCGAAGTCTTCGAGCGTGTCTGGAAAGAAATGAAGACCCAGGGCAAGCTCGACGCTGCAGCCGACGTCGCAGGCCGCTGATGACCGCGCGCATCCTGTTTGTCTGCACCGGAAATTCCGTGCGAAGCCAGATGGCCGAAGGCCTGGCACGGGCGCTCGCAGCTCCCGGTGTCGAAGTGGCGAGTGCGGGGACGCATCCGGCCGGGGTCAATCCGCTTGCGCTCGAGGCTATGCGCGACCGCGGGATCGACATCTCTGCGCAGCGGTCCAAGCGCGTGGAGGATTTGCCGGGGGAGTTCGATTACGTGATCACACTCTGCGATGATGCTGCGCAGAACTGTCCGACGCTGCCGGCGCGGCGCGCGCGTTTGCATTGGTCAGTGGTTGACCCAGGCTCGGCCGCAGGCGACGAGCACACGCGCCGTCAGTTCTTCCACCAAATCCGCGATGACATTGAGCGTCGCCTGCGCGAGTGGCTAGGCCGGGAAGGTTTGTTGGGCAACGCCCGGTGAGCGAACTGCTCGAAAAGGTCCGCCGGGAACTCGCGCGCTACGAGCATCCCTTGTTCGTCTTCGACGCGCGCCCGGCCGCCGATGGCGTCGAAGTGGAGATTCGCTTCAAGCCGCCGGAGGTCGAGGTGCACACCTATTTGTTTCTTCTCCGCCCGCGGGAGATCGAGCACCAACAGTTCCCGTGGACCTTTCAGAAGCAGCTCTACGACTGCCTGCACGACTACATCATCGAAATGTTCACGGCCAACCCCCAGCAGAAGGCGTGAAAAAAGGCATGAGGAGCCGTCCGGCCACGCGCACGCCGCTGGGGCAGTTACTCGCTCAGCGGATTCGCGAGAGCGGCCCCCTGACCTTTGCCGAGTTCATGCGCGAGTGCCTTTACAACCCCGAGCACGGCTACTACAGCCGCGCCGAGGGGCGGCGCTTTGCCGATTTTTATACCAGTGTGGACGTCCACCCCATTTTTGGCCGGTTGCTGGCGCGACAGCTTGCCCAGATGTGGGAGCGTCTCGGAAAGCCCCAGCCGTTCTGTGCGGTGGAAGCCGGCGCGGGCGCCGGGCGGCTCGCCAAGCACGTTCTGGACTTCGCGGCGCGGGAGTTGCGCGGCTTCTACGCTGCCCTGCGCTACGTCGCGGCGGAAACTTCTGCGGCGCGCCGCGCGGCTCAGGCGGCTATGCTCGGTCCGCATCTCGAAGCGGGCCGAGCCTGCTCTGCGGCGGAGCTGCCCGCGGAGATCCCCGCGGGCTGCATCTTCTCGAATGAGCTGCTGGACGCGCTCCCGGTGCATCGTGTGGTACACGCGCAGGGAGAACTCTGCGAGCTCTACGTGGGCCTGGACGGTGAGGAATTCTGCGAGCAGCCCGGCCCACCCTCGACGCCGGCCCTTGCGGAGTATTTCCATGCGCAGGGCATCGGTCTGGTCGAAGGGCAGCAGGCTGAAGCAGGGCTTGCCGCCTGTGACTGGATCGAGAACGCCGGGCGCAGGCTGGGCCGCGGCTTCCTCCTCACCGTGGACTACGGCCACGAAGCCCGCGAGCTTTACAATGAGCGCCACATGCGGGGCACGCTGCTGGCGTACGAGCAGCATCGCGCCAGCGAGGATTTCTTTCGCGCGCCGGGCGAGCGGGACTTGACTGCGCACGTCAACTTTACCGCGCTGGATCTGTGGGGGCGCCGCGCGGGGCTCGAGCGAACGGGGCTGGTTTCACAGGCATGGTTCCTGCTGGCGCTGGGCCAGGGAAACGAGTTCGCTGACCTCTACGACGAGGGGCAGAGCGAGGCCGGGCGGGTCCGCGCACGCCTTCTTCTGAAGAACTTGATCTACCCTGAAGGGATGGGCGAAACCTTTCAGGTGTTCATCCAGCACAAGGGCGTCGAAAGCCCTCACCTCACTGGGCTTGAACCTTTCTAATCGAGAACCGATCTGGCTTGACGTCTTGTAGCCGCTTGTTGAAAAACCGTTCCGAGGAGCCAGAGGCCACGAGGAATCTGTTCTTTTTTCGCCTTTTGTGAAAAGGCAGATTCCTCGCTATGCTCGGAATGAACAATCGAAAGTGCTTTGGTTGCGCAAGCGAGCGCTTCGCTATGGGTTGCCCGAGCGCGTTCCAGAGTCTTCCTTATACGGTTTGGCGAGATACTGATCGGCTTCGGCCTGCGCGCCGCCGGTGTCGTCATTGGTTTCTTTGGCTTTGCGGTATTCGTTGACGGCGCGCTCGCGCTGCCCCGTAAGGTCGAAGATCTTGCCGAGATAAATGTGGGCCCAGGCCTCCACCCATTTATAACTTGGGTCGAGGTCGCCCTCGGTGGCTTCGCGGAAGGCGTTGGCGGCGGCCTGGTAGTTCTTCTGGTAGAAGAAGGCCTCGCCCATGCGGAAGTCGGCGAGCGAATTGTTCTTCTGGACGTCCAGCGCGCGCTGGTACTGCTGGATAGCCTCGTAGTATCGCCCCTGTTCGGCTAGCTCTTCGCCGCGGGCAATCGAGGCTCGCACGCGGAGCTTGGAGCTCGACTTCAACAGATTGTTGTTGGGGTCGAGGATAATGCCGCCGGGTTTCGGCCGGCCAAACGTTTCGAGGACGAAGTCGGAGGTGGTTCCAATGACGTCAATGTTTTTGAACTCCGGATTGCCTTCGGTCAGCACCTTCACCTCGATGGGCATGCGAAACGTTTCCAGGTCCTGCTTCACCTTGCCGACCACCTTGAAGCCCTTCTGCGTGCGAAGCACGATGTATTCGATCTTGAACTGAGGCACTCCGGTCGAGTTCAGCCACTGCGCGAAAAACGGGGTCAGGTTCGGCGCGGGTTGCGCGGGACTCCCCGCTTTCGGCTGCCCTTTTTCCTGGGCCAGCTTCGTGAAATCCTCGATGCGCGCTGCCTTTCCCGCGAATTTGGAGTAAAAGTCGCGCAGCAGCGCGTGGAAAGCATCATCGCCCATTTGCGCGCGGAGCATGTGGAAAACCATGGCGCCCTTGTTGACTATCACTGATAAATACTCGCTGGTGAACGGCTGCAGCCGCGCCGCCTGCGCGATGGGTACGGAGTCCTCGTACATCAGCGCGCCGATGGCGAAGTCCTCGAGCGCGCGGTTGAAGCCTTCCTTGCCGGCCGTCTGCTCGACGTACAGCCCTTCGGAGTAGCGCGCCAGGCCGTCGGTCACCCACTCGTCGGAGGCCGAGGCCGGCAGCACCTCGTTTCCCCACCACTGTTTCGCGGCAAGTTGTGCCAGTAGCCGGGGGTTACCCTTGGCGTCCCAGTGGCGTTGGCTGACCAGCAACAGTCCCGGTGCGGAATAGCCTTGCACTGAGCCGTCGGGGAGTTGCGCCACGGCCAGGTTCGGCTGCGGCAGTGGGCCGAACTCGTCGGAGAAATAATTCACGATGCGAGCCACCGCTTCGCCGTACGCCCCGGCCGTCTTCAATGACCCTGTGCGCGCATAGACCGAAATGCTCAGGCCCTCCGCCGAGATGGGAGCCAATTGGATGTTGCCGGCCACGAAGGTACCCGCGGCTGCGGGGCGCTCAGAGCGAAAGGTGTACAGAATGTGGGCGCCAGCTGAAGCCGCACCCGGCTGTGATCTTCCCGCCGCCTGCGGACCAACTCTGGCAGGCACCGCGCTCGGCGCCGCGGCTTTACCGGTGCCCACCACGGCGAAGTTCTCGGGCACTTCCAGGTTAAACACCGCCGTATAGCGGCTCGCGGGATAGCCGGTCAGCGGGAACCAGCGCGCAGGCAGCAAAAGGTAAGCGCCTTCCTCGCTGATTGAGGCCAGGCGCACTCCCTTAACCGGGCTGTTCTCTTCGTTCGACAGCGGACCAGCGTAGTCAAACGTGAGCGTGATGTTCTGCCCAACGCTGGCGGGTTGCGGCAGGGTCACGCGCACGGCAAGCGGGGACGCGTCATCGCGCTCGAAGCTTACTGGCTTCCCGTCGCCTCCGAGCACCCCATTGACCTTAAGGTTAGGGTGCAGCTCCACCTCGACTGTCCGCGAAGCATCGAGAGCCTGAAACTCCACCTTGGCCCGCGCGGCGAGCTTCTGCTCGGCTGGAATAAGCGTCGCGCTGACGTCGTAATGCACCGCGCGGAAAGCGAGTTTGCGAGGCGCTTGCGCCCGGGCTGCGCCATTACCCAGCAAGAGCAAAGCGGTGAGTGCCGCGTATCGGGCCTTCTTCATTTGCAGAGTCGCATCATCCTGTCTGCGCATTCGGTGCGCCTCTCTAGGATACCAGACTGTGCCCATTGAGTTCCCAGCGCCGAATTCACAGCATGCGCGCAACGATATCCGCGGCACGCTCGATGGCGTTGCCCGGTCCTAGTTTTGACCGCACCTCGCCCAGGTTACGTTTCATTTTTTCGCGCTCCTGGGGTGAGTCGAGCAGGCGGCGCGCCTCCTCTGCCACACGCTCTGGGGTGAAGTCATTCTGGATGAGCTCGGGCACAACCCGCCGGCCCGCGATCAGATTCGGCATGGCGAAGAATGGCGTGCGCACCAGGTGTCGCGCCACCCATGCCGTGGCGGCCGACAGGCGGTAAACCACCACCATCGGCGCGCCCAGCAGCGCGGCCTCGACGGTGGCCGTACCGCTCGAGACGATCGCAACGTCGGCTGCCGTAAGGGCGTCGTAGGTGGCGTCTTCGACCAGGCGCACGCCCCGGTCGGAACGTACATACTCCGCGATTTGCTCGGATTTGAGCCCCGGCGCTACCGCCAGCACAAACTGAAGCCGCCCCGGACTATCTCGTTCGAGCAAGCGACACGCCTCCAGGATTGGCGGCAGATTGTGCGCGATCTCGCCGGGGCGGCTGCCGGGCAGCAGGGCCACGACCGGCCGGTGGCCGTCCAGGCCATGTTTCCTGGCAAACCGTTCGCGCTTCTCCTCCAGCTCCGCCAGCGACATCGCCGGCCGCAACTGGTTTGCCAGCGGATGACCGATGAAGCTCACCGTAACGCCGGCGTCGCGATAGAACTTCTCCTCGAAGGGGAAAATGCAGAGTGCGTGCTCGAACCGCCGCTTGACCAAGCGCACTCGCCACGGCCGCCACGCCCAGAACTGAGGGCAGATGAAATACACATTGCGCACGCCTTGCCATCGCAGCTTGCGCGCCAACCTCAGGTGGAATCCTGGAAAATCCGTCAGGATGGCTAGCGCTGGCTTGCGTCGCGCAGCCTCTGCTACCAAGCGCCGCATCACCCGGCGAAGGGCGGGCAGCCGGTGCAGTACCTCGCTGATCCCCAAAACGGCGACCTCGGAACAGTGGGCCACCAGTTCCACGCCGGCCTCGCCCATCCGCGGTCCGCCCAGGCCGAACAGGTGGATATCGGCCCGCTTGCGCAGCGCCGTTGCCAGCCGCGCGGCGTGCATCTCGCCCGACGCCTCTCCTGCGGAGATCAGGATTTGCGGCGGTGTCATGGGTCGCGACTGCCGGTGAGATACCTGCGAGCCAGGCGGCGGCCCGCGCGCCACGCGTCAGAGCTAGTCATCAGCCGGAAGGGACGTGCTCGCGGTTGCGTCGGCGACCGGGAGCTGGAACCGCAACTCCTGATCTTTGTACTGGAGCTGGTAGAGCCGGTAATAGATGCCGCGCTGGGCCAGCAACTCCTGGTGCGAACCCTGCTCGCGCAGCCTCCCCTTGTGGAAAACCAGGATGCGGTCGGCGTGCTGGATGGTGCTCAACCGGTGGGCAATCACCAATGCCGTGCGGCCCGCGAGCAGCCGGTCCAGGGCCTCGCGGATCAGCAACTCGGTCTTCGTATCAACGCTCGACGTAGCTTCGTCAAGGATCAAGAAGCGCGGGTTGTGCGCCAGGGCGCGCGCAAAGCTGATCAGTTGCCGCTGGCCTACCGAAAACGTGGCGCCGCGCTCGGTCACCGGAACAGTCACGCCGCCCGCCAGCGATTGGACGAACTCGCCCAGGCCCACCTCGGCGACCGCGCTCTCGACCGCCGCTCGGTCGATCCCCTCGGTGCCCAGGCAGACGTTGGATTCGAGCGTGCCGCTGAATAGGAACGGGTCCTGCAGCACGATGCCGAAGTGCTGCCGCAGCTCCTGCAGATTGAATTTGCGGATGTCGATGCCGTCCAGCAGGATTTGGCCGCGCTGGATGTCGTAGAAACGCAGGAGCAACTGGATGACCGTGGTCTTGCCCGCGCCGGTGTGGCCGACGATGGCTACGGTCTGCCCCGGCTCCACGCGGAAGGACACGTTGCGCAGCACCCAATCCTCGTCGGTGGGATTGTCGCCGCCGCGATAGGCGAACCAGACGTCGCGGAATTCAACCTCGCCGCGCGGCTGCCGCAGCGCAAGCGCCTCGGCGGGCGAGGTGATCGTCACCGGCTCGTCGAGCAGCTTGAAGATGCGCTCGGAGCTGGCCATCGCCGACTGCAGCACATTGAACTTCTCGCTGAGATCTTGAATGGGCCGGAAGAACCGCTGCGCGTACTGCATGAAAGCGACCAAGACGCCGATCTCGACGCTGCCCGCCAGCACCCGCAGGCCGCCGAACCAGAACAGTAGCGCCACCGATGCGACCCCGAGGAATTCCACCACCGGATAAAACAGCGCGAAGGCCAGGATGGCGTCCTTAAAGGCCAGCATGTGGTTGCGGTTCAGTTTCTCAAATTGCTGGCCAGCCTTGCGCTCGCGGTTGAACAGTTGCACCACCGCCATGCCGCTGATGTGCTCCTGAAGGAAGGCGTTGATGCGCGCGATGGCAGTGCGGATGCGGCGGTTGGCGTCGCGCACCTTATTGCGGAACGCCCACGTCACCAGCAGAATGAACGGCAGCACCGCAAAGGTGGCCAGCGCCAGCCGCCAGTTCATGGCCAGCAGGATGCCGACAAAGAGCAGCAGGAGAAAGAAGTCGTTGAGCATGCCCACGACGCCGGCGGCGAACAGGTCGTTGAGCGCGTCAACGTCGCTGGTTACCCGGGTGAGCAGCCGCCCAACAGGACTGCGGTCGTAAAAGCTCATCGGCAGCCGCTGCAGGTGGGCAAAGATTTCCTTCCTCAGGTCGTACATCGTCTCCTGGCCCACGCGCTGCATCACGCGCACCTGCAAGTACTGCAGCGCAAAGCTGGCCACCAGAGTGGCCAGGAAGATGGCCGTCACCCACTCGATCCCGCGGTACGCGGCGGAGTATGCGATGGCGCCTCGGGTCGCCGGCACCAGGTAGGAGTCCACCGCGATCTTGAACAAGTAGGGACCCACTGCCTCAAGCGGGGCGACGCCAAGCGTGAGCGCCAGCGCGAACAGCACCTGCCACTTATAGGGCCGGAAGTAGTGCAGCAGCCGGCGGGCCAGGCGCGCGTCGTACGCTTTGCCAAGGGCCTCTTCTTCGTGGTGATCGCTCATGCGCGTTCGAGCTCTTCCTCGAGCAGCTGTTTCTGGTACAGGTCGTAGTAGTAGCCGCCGTGCTGCAGCAGCTCGTCATGCGTGCCGCGCTCCACGATGCGGCCCTCGCGCAGCACGACAATCTGGTCGGCGTGGCGGACAGTCGAGCAGCGGTGCGAGATCAGGATGGTGGTGCGGGCCCGCATCACGTCTTTCAGCCGCCGCAGAATCTTCTCCTCGGTATCGGTATCCACGCTGGAGAGCGCATCATCGAGGATCAGAATTCGCGGCGAGCGGATCACCGCGCGCGCCAGCGCCGTGCGCTGCTTCTGGCCGCCGGAAAGCGTGATACCGCGCTCGCCCACCACCGTTTCCAACTGCTTGGGAAAACTCTGGATGTCGCTCCACAGGCTGGCGATCTGCGCGGCCTCGCCGACGCTCTCCGATGCCCCATCATCGATCCCGAAGGCGATGTTCTCCTTCACCGTGTCGCTGAAAAGGAAAGTGTCCTGCGGCACGAACCCGATGGCCCGGCGCAATTGCTCGAGCGGCCATTCCCGAATGGACCGCCCGTCCAGCAGCAATGTGCCCTCGGGCGCTTCCCAGAGCCGCGCGACCAGCGCCGCCAGCGTGGTCTTCCCGCTGCCGGTCGGGCCCACAATGGCCAGCGTCGAACCAGCCGGCACGCGGAGATCAATGTCGCGTAATACCGGCGCGCCCGCCGCTTCCGGGCGGTCTTTGGCGTTGCCATTCCGCGTCGTTGGATAGGCAAACGTCAGCCCGCGGAATTCGATTTCGCCGCGAATCGCGGTGCCGTTGGGTTTAGGACCATCGGTTCTGGCAGGGCGCGCGCCGGCGTCATTGATCGATGGCTGGGCGGTCAGGATGTAGTTCAAGCGTCCCATCGAGGCGGCACCGCGCTGAAAAATATTGGTCACCCAGCCCAGCGCAATCATCGGCCAGGTCAGCAGACTCAGGTAAGCATAAAACGCCATGAGCGCGCCCAAGGAAATGCGGCCCAGCAGCACTAGGCGTCCGCCCTGCCACAGCACGATGAGGAAGGTAGCGCCGAGCAGTGCCGTGAGCGAAGGCATGAACATGCTCCAGGTGCGGATCAGGCGGATGTTCCGCGCGACATACTCGCGGTTGGGCGCGTCAAAGGCCCGAATCTCCGCCTCTTCCTGCCGGTAGGCTCGCACCACGCGCACCCCGGTCAGATTCTCCTGTACGCGGGCCGAGAGGCTGGCCAGGGCCGCCTGAATGGTTTCGTACAGGTCGTGAATCACCTTTCCAAAGTGGCTCACCGCGACGACCACTACGGGCACGGGCAGCAGCACCCACAGAGTAAGGATCGGCGAAAGCTTCAGCATCAGCGCAATCGCCAGGACCATGGTCACCAGCGTCGTGGCGCTGTACATGATCCCCGGCCCCAACACCATGCGCACCGCGTTCAAGTCGTTGGTGCAGCGCGACATCAACTCACCGGTGCGGTTGCGCACGTAAAACTCAGGTTCCATTTGGACCAGTTTCGCCAGAAGGTCGTTGCGGAGGTCATACTCGATGTCGCGCGAAACTCCGATCAGGATCCACCGCGTCGAGAATGACAGCACACCTTTCAGGGCCACGATGCCCACCAGCGCCAGGCAGTACACCAGCAGCGTTTGCCGGCTCGACGGGTTGTAGAAGGGAATCAGCAGGCTGAACATGGGCCGGGCGATTCCCGATGAGCTGGCGAGCGGCGCGGCCCGGCCCGAGAGCGAATCGATGAGCGTGCCGATCACCAGCGGCAGCAGGTTACCCACCACCCCCATGGCCCCCAGCACCAACAGCCCGAGGGTTACCCGGCCCTTGTACCGGCTGATATACGGCAGCAGGCCGAGAAGGTTTTTCCACGCCGAGACACGCGGTGGTACCGGGCGCTTTGTAGCTACGGTTTGTGCAGCGGTGCTCATTTCAGGTGCGAGTAAAACCTATCGAGCGTTGGGACTTCGCTCAGAAAACGCTCGAGATTCCGGTCGAGCGACTGGTACCGCTTCACCTTTGGATTCCAGCGCACGCCAATCGTCGGGATGTGCCCGCCGCCAGGCGACTCGAGCGGGGTGAAGTAGAGTTGCAAACCCCTTTCTGCGTTCTGCTGGTATTGCAGGCGCCAGCCCGTCACAGCGGTAATGGGCGTCCCGCCCAGGAACCCGCTGGGATTTTTCAGATGCTCGTCGCAGCGGAATACCTCCATCCACTTACCGCCGTTGTTTTCCGCCAGCGCCGCGCGCGTCACGAGGATGCCCGGGTCTGCGCTGGCCGGCGTCTTGGCCAGCCGGTTGATGGCCAGCACCTGCTGCCGCCCCGTGTGTGCCAGGTCGCCGAAGACAAGCACCTCCGCCTCCGAGCCCAGCATGCTTTGCGCCACGCTGCTGATCTCCGGCGGCACGGCAGGCACACCCGGTTTGGGTGGCGCTGCGGCTAGGTGGGGAGGAGCGGGCTGGCTGCACGCCACCAGCAGCGCTAGCGTACAGAAGAACAATGTCACAGCAATCGTGCGCATCAATTCTGTATTTCCTAGGCTATCTAGCTATCCCCTATTTGGCAAGCCCGCGGGCCAGACTGATTCCGGCAGGACTTGGGGCTGGGAGACCTGTGTGGAAACTTGAGTTTTTCGTCAGGGCACGCCTGAGACCAGTTCTAAAGATTGGGGAACGCCAGCGTGATCTCGACCACGCGGCCTGTGGCCCGGTCGCAGGAGACCTCCAACACCTGTGGCACATCGGAGCCAGCCCAGTCAAACGCGTAAGAAAGCAATTCTAGCTCCCGATCACCCTTCACGGAAGGCCCGCTCGAGCTCGGCTCACCATAGAGGTCAATGACGCGGTCTCGCGGGTCGCCCAGCTTCAACCCACGCCCGGTGAACCAGAACTTATGGTGCGCAATCTGCGCCGCTTTTTCGGAGCACTCCTCAACCCGCATCGCTAGCGAGGTAACCGTCACACTGCGGATGACACCCTTTGCGTCGACTTCCAGCCTCAGCGCTTTGCCGTTGCAGGCGTCCCACCATTCTTTGACGTTGGCCTCCTCCCGGCCCAATTTGGCTTCCCGGTATTTTGCTTTGTAGCGCTTTTCCGCAGCGGCCAGCGTCTCCCGGCCGGGACGCAAGCCCGCAAGCGTGACCTCGTTGACGCGCTTTAAGGCTGCCGGCTCCTGCGGCTGTGCGTTGGGCGGCAGTGTAGCCGCAATCAGACACGCTCCGAGCGCGCTAGTGGACAGCCAATATTTCATCGATTCGCGATTCAAAGTTTTCCTCGCCTTCCGACCACAGCCGGTAGCGTTCAAGTGGCACCGCCTCTTCCGCCGCTCGCATCCAGTCCATCAACTCTTTGATGTTTTCTCGGGTTCTCAGGTGATATTCGCGCAGGTTTTCGGGCTGCGACATTCGCGCCAGAAACTCTGCCTCCGCCGGGTGCGCCGCCGTGCCGGGCCCGGGGGAGCCCGCGGCGCGCCAGCCGAGCAATCCGGCGTGCCCGGTGAACAGGTGCTCGAAACCCACGTCAGCTTGAAAATGCCCAACGTCGGCGTAGATGCCGCCGTCATACTCTTCGCCGTGGCAGAGCAGAGCAAGCCTTTGCGGCCGCCGTTGCCAGCGCCCGCGCTCCGCGTCGTACACCCACAAGTCCCAGTGCGTCCGAACTTCATACTCTGAATCGGCGTGCAAATATTCGGCAGCCAATTCGATTAGCTCAGCGGCGCTGAGTGCCTTGCCGCGCAGGTCGCGCTCGACCAGCGGTGTCTCGGTCGGATCTACAGCGCGGATCACCAACTCGGTGAACCCCGGCCGCTCGGCGGAGAGCGGAACCGTCGTGAGCAGTTGTTGGAACTGCTCGAGCATGGTGGCTTCGGAGAAGCCCTTCGACCAGAGGCTCACGTAGGCGCGATTGGCCATGGCCCGGCATTATACAGTGAGAGCTGCCGCCCCTGCGATGCGCGGGGCGGGGACTCCACGCTCCGGGAGAAAACGGGTAATGCTGCCGAGGAACTGCGTCGCCGGGGGGCTACTTCTTCTCGGTCGGCGCGGCGCTGCCGGGGAGGCCGGTGGAAACATCGAGCAGCCGCTGGCGCAGGGTCTCGCCGACGCCGGCAAAAACTTGCGCGGCGATCTCGCGGAGCCGCTGTTCGGCGGAGGTGGCCAGAGTGCCGATCACATCCTGTGACTGCTGGCTCAGTCTGGTGACGGTAGTGACCAGCCAGGAGTTCGAGACGTTTTCCAGCCGTTTCTTGTAGGTTTCGATCGACTCGCCGCCCAGGCGCGCGAGGGCGTCCTGCAACTGCCGCTCCTGCGCTTCACGTTCGGCGCCCCAAGCATTCTTCACCGACGCGGATTGGGCCTCGAGCTCTTGCCGCGCCGCGGCCACGCCCTTCTGAATTTCCTGGGTCATGCCCTTATGGAAATCGGCAAAGAACTGCCGGGCATCGGCATCGATCCTTGAGCGCGTCTGCGCTAAGTGAGCTTCCAGGCGACCCGCAGTTTGATCAAGCGCGCCGGAGAGCGAAGTGTTGAATTGCTCCAATTGGCGCTGGGCGACGCGGTGGGCCTCGTCGGCGAGGGTGGACGCGCTGGTTTCAGCAGCCTGGGCGAACAGGCCGCGGGCGCGCTGGACTGCGTCCTTGACGGCCTCGTCCATCTGGCCCTGGGTGTGTTCGACGAAGCTGCGGCTGTAGTGGTCAAGCTCTGAGGCAAACAGCCCGGAAATTTCGCCCGCCTTCTCGCGCAGTTGGTTGGAGGCCTGGTCGAGCCCCTTTTCCAGTGCCGCCTGCATCTGCGTCTGAACTTTCTTTTCGTACCATTCCGAGGATTTGTAGAGCGCCTCGAAGGTCGAGTGGGTGGTTTCAGTGGCCTTGGCTTCCAGCTCGGCAAGCCATTTCTGTGTCGCGGCTCGTCCCATCTCTTGGAAATCGTGCTCGAAGCGGCTCACCGACTCCGCCAGGCGCGCGATAGATTCCTGCGTGACATGCTCGGTGGAGGCAGCCAGGCGCTGCTGCAGCGTGTGCAGCACCTCCTCGGCCTGTGCCGCGCCTGCGGTCAGCTTTGCGAGCACTTCGCTAGCGCCCTTCATGCGCGGGGCAAGCCGCTGCTCGAGTTGCGCGGCCAAGCGAGCCAGCGACTGCTGCCCGGCCTCTTCCAGCACCGGCTGCAGCCGTTCGGCCATGCCGGCGATGGCGCTTTCGGCGCGGCGGTTGAGTTCTAAACTCTCCTTGGCAAGGATGTCTTCAAAGCGCTCCTGCAGCTTTCCGGCCGCGGCCTGGCCCATCATGTCCAGGCGCGAGGAGAACTCCTCCATGCGGTCGGCGGCCTGCTGAATCTCGACAAGCGCGGATTTGGCGCGTGCAGTCTGAGCCTCGAGCGCCGCGCGCTGGGTACCCAGGGTGCTTTCCGCCTCCGCAGTTGCCCGCTCGAACGACTCGCGAAGCGCCGCCACGCGCAGGGTCAGATCCTGTTCGAGTTTGCTGCTGGCAGTTTGCGAATGCCGCGCCAGCCGATCGGCCGCCTTGCGCGATGCGCTCTCCAGCGAGGCTTCAAGCCGTTCATTCCAGCGTGTCCCAGCCGCGGCCAGGTCGGCGTCCAGCCGCGCGCGCCAGGTGGTTTGCGCTGCTGCGGCGGCGGCGCTGAGTTCGCCGTTCAGGTGTTGCGCCGCCTTCGCCAGTTCTTCCAACTGCGCCTTGGCCTCCTTGGCGCGGGCCCCCACCATCTCTTGCCAACGCCGGCTCGCGGCCTCAGCAGCCTCATCGAGTTGTTGGCGAAACCGAGCGACACCTGCTTCAGCACCTGCGATCGTAGCTGTGGTTTCGCCGCGAAGCCTGTTCAGTTTCTCGCTCGCTTGGTCGAGCAGGGTCTTCACTTGCTCTTCAAAACTGCTCAGATGGGCGCGGTCGATCTCGGCGGGTGGTTTGGCTGGTTGCGGGGCCGTTTCCACGGCTCGGCGCTGGAGATCGACGCTCTTTTCACGGAGCGCTTCCTCGCCGGCCTGTCTCGCTTCGTCGATTTTCGCGAGGGCGTCCCGGACAGCCTGCTTCGTGTAGGCGGCCGCGGCGGCCTCCACAGCTTTCTCCGCCGCTTCTTTCATCTGGTCTTGTAACGCAGCCAGCAGCGGCCGGGTCTCCGCCGCCACGGCCGTGGCCGTGGCTTCGCGCGCGGCGCTCTGCACCTGCTGCTTGGCTTCCGCCACCAGCCGCGCCACTTGGCGACCGAGGTTGAGCGAGGCGTCTGCGGTGCCCGGACCAGGCAGCACGCGGACATTGTCTTCAGGAGGCGGCGCAGCCGGCAGCACCCATTCCTCCTTCGCCGTCTCTGCTTCTGCCGGCAGCTCTGCAGCCGGTGGGGGAATCTCCGAAATGGGGACCTCCGGGAAGGGGAACCAATCTTCCGGCGGAAAAGCGATGCCCCAGACATTCCCGGGGACTTCCAGCTCCACCCCGACCTGAAAGAGTTCACGCACCGTTCGCGGCCGCTGGATCCAGCTCACTCTGGCGCGAACGCTCCGTGGCTCCCGGCCGGTCTCTGGATGGGGAATCTCCAGGGTCACCCACATGTTCTTCAGGACGTAATGCTTGGACTGGTAGCGGCAGCCGTGGCAGTTGATGATGAGGGTCGAGGTACGTTCTTGGAAGGGCCGGCCCAGCGCATCGACGCCGGCAACGGTTAGCGGAACGGCCTGGACAATACGCGTGGTTCGTCGCTTAGAAGCTTCCGGATCAGTGTTCGCTGCGAACTCCGTCAAGCCATCCCCCACGCCAATCGTCAAGACTAGCATCGCCGCCGGAACGCGTCGAGCGCCGGGGCGTCATCGTGCTAAACAGTTACTCCGATTCCGGGCGCATCCTACCGAGAGGCTGGCTCCCGAGGCTTGGCGACACCGTGCCGGCCGAGCAGATGGTCTTTGATTTCCTTGGCCACCCATATCGGCCCAACTAGAAAATAAATCGGTCCCTGGAAAAAAGCGGGCTTGTTCCCTTCGATGCGGTGGCCCACGGAAAGCATCCCCCAGCCGGCGACAAACATGGCGAGGCCGATCCGCCACCAGGTGAGGAGGAGAAGGATTATCCCGGCAAGAATGATGGGAATGCCTGCACCATGCAGAACTCTGTTCCACACAGTAGAGTGCTCGTGGTCGTACTGGGCCATGTAATCATCGAATGTCGGCATCAGAAGCCTCCGTGACCCAATGACCTCCGTCTTTCACTTCCGGCTGTTCACGGCGCGGCCACGGACCTAGCGGCCGGAAACGATGTAATCTCCGTTGGTCACTGCCCAAACTTGCGCTGGCGGCCAGGATTTGCTCAGCAAGAGTCAGCATGTTTTTCAGCGAACGGCAACCGAGCGGGGACGAAGCCTATATATACCGCCGCCATCCCAGGCGCGCAAGAGAGAAATGGCACCATCGAAGACGGTCGGAGGGAAGCAGATCGCGGACGCCGTGTGCCAGGCGAAAGGATTGGGGAGAGCCATAGGGGCGCAAACTAGATGTCGCGGCGGCCCTCCATGGCTTTGAGCATTGTCACCTCATCGGCGAATTCCAGGTCCGAGCCCACCGGGATGCCGACACCGATGCGCGTAACGCGGACGCCCAGCGGCTTCAGCAGCTTCGAGAGGTACACGGCGGTGGCTTCGCCTTCGGCCGTGGGGTTGGTGGCGATGATGATCTCTTCCACCGCGCCATTTTTCAGCCGCTCGATCAGGCTCTTGATCTTCAGTTGCTCGGGCCCTACCCCTTGCAGCGGCGCCAGCGCGCCGCCCAGCACGTGATACAGCCCGCTGTAGTGCCGGGTCTTCTCTACAGCCAGGATGTTGTTGGGCTCTTCCACCACGCAGATGGTTTTGCGGTTGCGCGCGGGGTTGGTGCAATAGAGACAGGGATCGGTGTCGGTGATGTTGTTGCACACCGAGCATTCGCGGATCTTTTCCTTGGCATTGCGAATGGCCTCAGCCAGCGCCAGCGCTCCCTCGGGCGATGCCCGCAGCAGGTGGTACGCCAGCCGCTGTGCGGTCTTCTGCCCGATGCCGGGGAGGTGTTTGAGCTCGTCGATCAGACGCGCAATCGGTGCGGCGAAATCAGGCATGGCCTAAAGGTATAAATGTTACGGAGCCAGAAAATTCCAGAGTCGAAAGGCGGGACGAAACTTGCTGCGGGCGACTTCGCCCTGCAAGCCGAACGAGAAGGGTGATGTACAAGTTCAGAACAGCCCGGGGATTTTCAGGCCGGCGATCCCGGTCAGCCCGCCGGTGAGATTCTTCATCTGGCTGGCAAGCTCTTCGTCCACCCGCCGGCTGGCCTCGTTCACCGCGGCGAGGACTAAAGCCTGCAACATCTCCTGGTCTTTGCCGGCGAAGACTTCAGGGTCGATGCGCACTTCGGTCACCTGTTTCTGCCCGTTCATCTTCACGGTGACCATGCCGCCGCCGGCCGAGGCCTCGACGTGCACCGCTTCCACCTGCTTCTGCAGGCTTTCCTGCATTTGCCGGAATTGCGAAAGGATTTGCTGCAGAGCCTTGACTTCCATGTTTAGTCCTCGCTCCGACGCTTCACCTCGGAGATTCGCCCGCCGAACCGTTCGAGCATCGCGCGCACGATGGGATCCTCCTCAAACCGCGCGCGCAACTCCGGCGAACTCCGCATCGCTTTGCCGGCGACACCCATCGCCGGAACTGCTTCCAGTCTAACACAGACGCGCAGCGGCTGGCCCACAACCTGACTGGAGATTGTGCGCAACTTCTCCATTGGATCTCGCGCCTGCAGCATTTCCGCGAGCGCGCGGCTCTCGGTGGGGAAAATCAGCCGCATCTCGCTGCCCTCGAGTTCCCAGCGCGTCACGTGCTCGACCAGCTCGCCCAAGAATTTCTGCTGCGAGAGGATCGCCGCCTTGATGGCTTGGACCTGCGCTTCCTCGAGGCCGCTGAACGCGCCCGCTGCCGCAGCCACTATGCTGGGCGGCGAAGCCGGCACCGGAACGCGCGCCGATGTCTCGGTGCGCGCCGGCGCAGAATCCACCGGCGCGGTTTCCATCTTGGCCGCCGGCGCGGCGGGGTACGGGGCTGCGACGCCCGCGGTGGGGACCGGCGCTGGTGTCGCCGCGGCGCGCCCCGTAAAGCTGGGCTGTGGCGCGGCTGCTCCAGCGGCTGCTGCTGCTGCGCCCCTCGATGGCGCAGGGCTCGCGGGCCGCTTTGCTCCTGCTTCGGAATTCAGCTCGGCGAGAAGTTCTTCGAGTGGCGCCAGCCGCGCGGCGTTCACCAGGCGGAGCAGTCCCATCTCCAGGTGCAGCCGCGGGTCGGGTTTGCGGCGCAGGTCGTCGTCGGTAACCAGCAAGATCTGGAAATACCGAGTCAGGTCTTCTTCGGTGAATGCTTCGGCGGCGCGCGCCAGGCGCAGCCGCTGGTCGGGCGGGGCGGCAATCAGATCCGAGTCAGCGCCGCAGACGCGCGCGATCAGCAGATTGCGGAAATGCCGGATGGCTTCGCGGCAGAAATGCTGGAGGTTGCGCCCCTCGGCAAGAAAGGTGTGCACCAGAGCAAGCACCCGCTCGGCTGAGCGCGCCTGGACGGCGTCGACGAGCTGGTCGAGCAGCTCTTCGGGCACCACGCCCAGCAGCTCGCGCACCTGCGGGTCGGTGATGGTCTCGCCGCAGTAAGCGCGAGCCTGTTCGAGCAGCGAGAGCGCGTCGCGCAGGCTGCCTTCCGCGGCGCGCGCCAGCACCGCCAACGCTCCGGAGTCGATGGAGAGGCCCTCTTTCTGCGCGATGCGCTCGAGCGCTCCGACAATCTCGCTGAAGGTGAGTGCGCGGAAGTGGAAATGCTGCGCGCGCGAGCGGATCGTCTCGAGCAAGTCTTCGGGCTGCGTGGTGGCCAGCACGAAGATGACCTTGTCGGGGGGCTCTTCGAGTGTTTTCAGCAGGGCGTTTGAAGCCTCGTCGGTCAGCATGTGCGCTTCGTCGAGGATCACGACCTTATAGCGCGAGGAGGCAGGGGCGTAGCGCACCATCTCGCGCAATTCGCGGATCTGGTCGATACCGCGGTTCGACGCCGCGTCAACTTCGATGACATCGAGCGAAGTGCCCGCGGCGATTTCGCGGCAGGAGTCGCATTCATTGCAGGGCTCGACCGTTGGACCCTTGGCGCAGTTGAGCGCTTTGGCCAGGATGCGTGCCGTGGTCGTCTTGCCCACGCCGCGCGCCCCGGAAAAAATGTAGGCGTGGGCGACGCGATTGTGCTTGATGGCGTTTTCGAGAGTGGCCGTGACGTGCTGCTGGCCGACGACTTCGCTGAATCTTTGCGGGCGCCACTTCCGGGCGATGACCTGGTAGCTCATAAGAGAATCCGAATAAAACGATGAGAGGAACTTCGGGTCCTCCGCGGCACACGAAGCGCTCCCGCTACCGTTGCTCCCTTCCGGGCCTGGCGGGGTTTGCGGGGAATCGTTGCACAGAGCCCGAAGTTCCACGCATCGGCAGTCCCGCCTTTGCGGGACCGCACGCCGCAGCATAGCACACCGCTCCCACTCGTAAAAGCTGAGGGTAAAACACAACAGAGGCGCGCGGAAAAAAAGTTGGAGCCACAGATGAGCAATGATGAACACCGATCAACAAACGAAGATTGCGAGAGGCAAGGAGGGGGGAACCCCCCACATTTTTTGTAAGTGTTGATTCCAGGGAACTTTAAGTCCAATGATTTTGCAAGTGCGGATTCCAGAGGGTTTGCAGACGCATTTTTCGCAACTGCGAATTCTAAAGGGCTTGCGAGCGCGGAGGTGAGACAGAGGGCGGGCGTGAGGCGGAGCGTCACGACGTAAGGGTCACTCGCTTCCGCAAAGCTCTTGGTGGGCTTTGCACTTCATGTTACCTCGCTGGCGATTGTGGTCAACTGGAAACTGCGCTGCGACAAAGAAAACGCGCAACACTCATTCGAAAGGGATCAGCAGCACCGTGGGCGTGATTGGAGGGCTGGGAGGACGCAGTTAGGATGACTGTGCAAGGCGCTGCCGGATCGGATCACCGGCCGGGCTTGACCTTGATGCCCCCGAACTTAAGATACGCACTACAATGTAATTTGCAGACCTCACTGGTCTGCTCTGCGTTCGAACTCGAGAACATGACGAATCGACGGGGACTGGACGGAGTGCAGTCTTGATCCATCCGTTGCAAGCACAACGGCTTCCCAGGGGCCTGGGAAAACAGCAAGCACTCTCTCCCCCACTAGTTTTCCTGCAGCGTCTCTAAGTGGCCCTCGTTGCAGAACCGCCACCGCGCGCTTCAGCCGGTCTTCCAGAGCCTTCCTCGCAAGTTCAGGCGAGGCTTTGCGTTCAACCCGCAGCTCGACGGGGATTCCTGTCGATGACCGGAATCTGGTGAATGAGGTGGGAGACCCGTCATCGGCTGTTGACAGTCCGGCAAGACAGGGCTCGAATTGCAAAGCTCCTCTCCCCGGCCCCGTATTGCCGCTCACAGGGCAAGTGATGCGCCGCCACAGAAAGACCGACCCAGCGGCGAGTCCTACGCCACAGAGGAGCAAGAAAAACAAGATAGTTAGTGTTTTCCCTGCTCTCATATGGATCACTCCAATGGAGGATACGCATTCTCTCGCCAACTTGTTTTCTTTTCGTCGGCCGCCGGATACGCTGTCATCCGTCCGCAATCAGCAAACGTGACCCTAACAAGCCGAACTGGACAGACTTGCGGGTGCCCCATCCTCGCCGCAGGCGAGGGTGGGCTGGCCGTGCGCTGCCCGATTGTCATTCCGAGGTCCGGCGCTGTTTGCCGGGCCGAGGAATCTCTCCCAGACCCGCCAAGGCGGGGCCGTCCGCTATGGCGGACTCGAAATAACAGCCCCACCCTCACAAGGCGAGGATGGGGCACCCGAAGGGATCAAGGTCGCGGAGGAAAGAGTTCCCGCGGGCTCTTATCTCACAAATGTAATCAAGGCTGGCCCAGTCCCGGCAAACTCCGCAAAGGTGAGCTCAACACCTGTGACCGGTCGTAGGGCGTCCGGGGTGCCCCATCCTCGCCTTGTGAGGGTGGGGTCTTTGGTTTCGGAAGACTGACTCACCCTCGCCCCGACCCACGGTGTCGGGGCTGTTTGCTACTGGGCCAGTTTCCGAGTACGCCGTGACTCGGGAGCTAACGATAACTTCTAGAGAAGTCTGACCGTTAGAACGAGTCAAGAAAGCGTTAAGCTTCATCGCTGAGTTTCCCGCCACTTCGGATCTGCTAGAACTACGGACGTTTCAATCTGGCGCTCTGGCACGGTCCAATACTGTTTGAGGAGCCGGTCCTTCTCCTGAGGACCAACTATTTGAAAGCCATACCTTTCGTAAAAGCGGATCGCCCAGACCGCATCAGCCCACGTGCCAATCAGCACTGGACCGTTCGCCAGCTCCCGCAAATGAGACAGCAAGTGCGCTCCGATCCCTCGCTTCTGGCTACTGGTGCGAACATAGGCGTGGCGAATGAGGGTCACGTCCTGGAGCTGTTGAAGGCCCATTACGCCTACCAGCGTCCCGGTCTCCTCGTAGCCCCAGAACACAACCCCCTCATCGATTTCATGCTGCAATTTCTCCCGGGACATGTACGGTTCTGTCCAGCGATCTGCAGGGATGATTCCTTTGTAAGCCTGCGCGCCATCGTTGATGATGGCCCAAATCAGCTCTAAGTCGCGGTCGTCACAGCGGCGGATCATGAGCACTCAGCCTCCTAGCTGGCATCTCGATCAATGCACGGACGATCTGGATCAGGGCGTCTGCAGCCAACGAAAACTCCTGCACCGGATAGCGCCAGAGGGACGAAATCGTGAAGGCTGACATAACGCGATTCTATCCAAAATGGGCAGGTGACGGTAGCCCGACAGCATGCAGCAAAATCGCCCGAGCCCGTTGGCGCGGATTGGTTGTGCGCGACCCCTCGATCGCCGAAGAGTCGGGTGAGCCAACCTTTCCTGCTGATCCGCAAGAACCGTAAAGGCGGTCGGCCTCACTCTAATTTCTAGCCCTAACCTCTTCCCGCCTCCATTTTTCCAAACGCATTGACCGAAATCCGCCGGGCGTCTACCATCCTCATTTCGCTCCGCGACTCATGCTCAACGAAACCATCGCCCACTATCGCATCCTCCATAAGCTCGGCAGCGGCGGTATGGGCATCGTCTACGAAGCCGAAGATACGAAGCTCAGCCGCCGCGTCGCCCTGAAATTCCTTCCCGAAGACACTCACCTCAACCCGCAGTCTCTCGAGCGCTTCCTGCGCGAAGCGCGCGCGGCCTCCGCCTTGAATCATCCCGGCATTTGCACCATTCATGCGATCGAAGAACACGAGGGCAAAACCTTCATCGCCATGGAACTGCTCGAAGGACAAACGCTCGATAAACTTTTGTCGATCGGCTCCATCCCTGTTCCGCGTACCATTGATATTGGGATTCAGCTTGCGGATGCCCTCGATGCCGCTCACAAAAAAGGTATCGTGCACCGCGACATCAAGCCCGCGAATATCTTCGCGACCGAGCGCGGTGCCGCCAAAATTCTCGATTTCGGTCTCGCCAAACTTCTTCCGGAGCACCATGCGCACCTGAGCGGCCAAACCCTCGGCGACTCCGAAACTTTCCTGCTCACCAGTCCCGGCACGGCCGTCGGCACCATCGCCTACATGTCACCCGAACAGGCGCGCGGTGAGGATCTCGATGCGCGCAGCGACCTCTTCTCTCTCGGCGGCGTGCTCTATCAAATGGTTACCGGCAAGCAGCCCTTCCCGGGCGCCACCAGCGCGGTCGTCTTCGATAACATTCTGCATAACGCCCCGATAGCTCCGGTCGAATTGAATCCCGAAGTCCCTGCCGAATTGCAGCGCATCCTGAACAAGGCGCTGGAAAAAGACCGCGATGTGCGCTACCAGGTCGCTGCCGAAATGCGCGCTGACCTCAAACGATTGCAGCGTGAATCGGATTCGGGTCGCACGCCGGCGGCTTCTTCTGTGCTGTTGCGCGCGGGCACTAGCCGAACAACCGCACTTCCAACCACAGTGACGCAACCCGCCAAGCCCTCGAGCGGCTCGGTGGTTGTCGAGGCTGCCCGCAAACACAAAGTGGGCACGGGACTGACCGCTGTGCTTGTGGCTCTGGTCCTGGTCGCAGCCGTCTTCGGGGTCTATTCCCTGGTGCAGCGCACACAGCACCTGCCATTCGAACGCTTCGAGATCGAAAACCTCACCAACAACGGCCACGTGTCCATCGCCGCTATATCACCGGACGTAAAATACCTCCTCCATTCCATCGAAGAGAATGGACTGCAATCACTCTGGTTGAAGCACATCCCGACCCGAAGTAACACGCAAGTAGTGGCCCCGGCTGCCACTCGTTACGCCGGTCTCACGTTTTCGCCCGAAGGCAATTACATCTACTTTGTGCGCCGTGACGAAGCTGAACACACCATCGCCCTGCTGTACCGCGCGCCCATGCTGGGCGGCACGCCACAAGTGCTGATTCGCGACGTGGACAGCCCTGTCACGTTTTCGCCCGACGGGCAGCGCTTCGCCTATTTGCGCGAGCGGCACGATTCGCCCTTCTTCGATTTGCTGATTGCCCGAAGCGACGGTGCGGAAGAGCGCGCCATCTTCCGCAACAAGCCCCTGGCCACCGACAGCGCCGTGCCCGCATGGTCCCCGGACGGCAAGACCATCGTGATCCCCATTGTTCAGCCCACGCACGACGCGCTCGGCGGCTTCCTTGCCGTGGACATTGCGTCCGGAAAGGAACAGACTCTGGCAGTCGCGCGCGATCGCATCTACTACGAACCAGTATGGTTTCCTGACGGTCGTGGAATTATTCTGCCCGTGATGTCGGAACCGAGTCACCTTCAAGTGCAACTGGCCTATCTCAGGTTTCCCCAGGGCGAGCTTCGCGTGCTCACTACGGACACAAACACGTACATCCATCCAAGCCTTTCTTCCGATGGCCGCGCGCTGGTTGCCACTCAAAGCCAGTACAAGAATGAATTCTCTGTGGCGCCGGCTTCATCGCCGGACGAATGGCATCCCCTGACGCTCTCCTCCCGCCGAACCGTGTGGCGTTGGGATTGGACGGCGGATGGACGGTTGCTTTTGCCTCAAGGAGGAGAGATTCGAATCGTCAACCCGGGCGGAGGCGAAACAATTTTGTATTCCGACGCGAAGCACACCCCGGATCAAGTGGCGTCCTGCGCAGGCGGACGGGTCGTCGTGTTTCGCGAGGTCGGGAAGAGTGGTAGCGCCGCAGCGAATCTGTGGCGGATGGAAATACGCGGTTCGAATCCCGCGCAATTGACGTTCGGATTGAACGAAGCCGAACCCAAGTGTGCGGGCGAAGGAAAGTGGGTTTATTACATCGACCACGCCGACAATCGATTCGTAAAGCGAATACCGCTGGACGGCGGCTCACCTGAGACCGTATTAAAGGCGCCCGTGGGAATTTTTGACTTGTCTCCCGACGGAAAGAGAATCCTGTCTTCCGAAGTTCGGGAGTTCGACCACCGGCTGATGCTGCGGATCGATTCGGTCGAAGACCACACTACACAGTATTACGACCTCGATCAAAGGGCCTTGCCTGGGGTCCAGTTCACACCAGATGGAAAAGGCGTGGTGTTCGCGGTGCGTGAAAAGAATGTCGATAATCTCTGGGCGCAGCGGTTCGGGAGCATTGCCCGCCAGCTCACTCATTTCACCTCGGAACGAATTTCGAGTTACGGGTTCTCGCCGGACGGGACAAAACTCGCCATCCAGCGCGGGCATACCGAAGCCGACGCGGTGCTCTTGCGCGACCTTTCCCGCTGAAAACAGCTAAGAGACAAACGCCGGATCACCCACGAAGTGTCGCCGAGTGTGCAGCTAAGCGCTGCCAGGAGACGCGAAACGCCCAACTCGTACATGTGGCAACACAGAGTTCGCCGTTCATCGGTGATCCTGTGAGCGGTCGCCCACTCGGAAACTATCCCAGCGCCTTGCGGCTCCTCCTCTGACACCGGTCGAGGTGGTTGTCACATAGATCCAGCAGGGCTCGAATCAAGACGGTCAGCTGTGGGAAATTTTTCACGGAGTCGCGAGAAGAGCCCGCACCGTTTTCTGGTGGAACGTGGTGTTTTCGAGGCGGCCCGATAGATCCAGCGGGCTCTACTGATGGGCGGCCGCAGGGCTCGGCGGCGCGTTGGCTACGTTGAGTTCCTCGAGGATTTCCTCGGCCTTCTGATTTACCTGCGGGTTTGAATCGTGGAGCGCGCGCTCGGCAACCCACCTCAGTTTGGGGTCCACTGGAAGAGCCTGCAGCGCCAGGAACCTGATATTCATCGAGTCGTCGTTTAGGGCCAGGTCAATCAGAAGCTCCAGGGGAATTCCTACGCCGGAGTACAATGCCCGGTGAAGAGCCCTTATCCGGACTTTCTCATTCTTATCTCTCAATGCCTCCTGGAGCGCATCTGCGGACTGGTCTCCTTTGCGCCGGATCAAGGTCTCGATGGCGCGCGCGCGAACCTCAGGGTCAGGCTCGGCCAGCATTTGCTGAAATTCCTGTGTACTTGCCGCCCAGGTGTCCGGGGGAGTGGGCTTGAATCCCTGGGCGCGAGTCGCGCGATAGACCCAAACCGCTCTCAGGGAGGCAGGCCTCTCCCGCTCCTCGTCCACGCCGTAGAAGAAAAACGCATCGTAGCCTTTTAACATCTGGCGAAGCGCTTCATCCAGGCGATAGTGATGGAACTCGACGGAGAGTTTTTCGTCGCCCAAGCCCTCACTAAGGGCGATATCCACGTTAGCCATGGCTGCAATGCGGTCCAAAATGGAGCGGAGGGTCTGGTTCTGCGCCCGGTAAGTCAGCATGCCGTACTTGAAGGCGCTCTGGAAGGGTTCTGCTTTCGCTTCGCGCCCAACAGGGCTCGCCAAGACCGCCGGGCGTCGCCCCGGAGAGGCCGACGAGTCAGGCCGCGACATCCCGGAGATGCCTATGGCTGCCCGTGGCGCTGGAGCCTGTTGTGGTGTCTCCGTTCGACGCGCGTGGACTGCATTTTTCTCCTGCTTGGCGGGCGCTTGGGGAGCAACCGGGCTGCGGGTCCCACCGCCTGGCGGGATCGAGCCCGCAAACGCCACGGTAAGACTATTCCTTTCGGATTTAACGTCGTACCGTGCATCCGCGGCGGACTCGAGATCAATCACCACCCGCGCCACATCGGGCTTGAGTTGGCCGAGACGAACTCTACGAACGGGCTTCAGAGCGCTCGGAATTAATGTCCGGCTTACAGCCAAGCGCACTCCAGAAAAATCCAGCACCAAGCGTTCCGGGTTGGTCAAACGAAGCGGCTGGCAAGTCAAGCGGCCATTGCCTTCCACGCGTACGATGGCTTGGTCGCCGCGGCTGCGGCCGACCTCGACTTGCGCGATAATCGTGGCTCCGGAGTCGGCACCGGCCGCTTGAAGAGATGATTGCGGGCCCACTCCTGCAAAGCGGTCTGCCGAAGGAGAAAGCTGTTGCTGCGGTTGCGAGAAACCCGCCGCAGTCCCGAGGGCAAGAACAAACACCACGAGAAGAGCTCGGCGACAGAGCATGCCTTTGGTCTTCATGGTTTTTTTCCTAGCGGAGTTTATAGAAGTGCTTCAGAAAACCCCGACTCCACCCGCCCACTATTTACCATAAACCGCAGCGCTGATTCCAGTGAGAAGTGGATGCAAGGG
>QHYU01000195.1 GCA_003224235.1 Acidobacteriota bacterium | reverse complement strand
TACCTCCATGGTGAGCGGCTTTTCCAACGGGTAGGCCGAGCCGATCTCCATCTTGATCAACTCGGCCGTGCGCTCGCCCACCAGCAGGTTGTACTTGCGCTTCAGGTAGTGCATCACCGACTCGTCCATCTCATTACCGGCCACGCGCACCGAGCGCGAATAAACGATACCGCTCATGGAGATGACGGCGATGTCGGTGGTGCCGCCGCCGATGTCCACCACCATGTTCCCAGAAGGCTCTTCGATGGGGAGCCCCGCGCCGATGGCCGCAGCCATGGCCTGCTCGACCAAATAGACTTCGCTGGCGCGCGCGCGGTAGGCGGAGTCCTGCACGGCGCGCTTCTCAACCGGAGTGATCTCACTGGGCACACCAATCACGATGCGCGGGTGAACCAGCACGCGCCGATTATGGGCCTTCTGGATGAAATAAGTGAGCATCTTCTCGGTGACCTTGAAGTCGGCGATGACGCCGTCTTTCATTGGTTTGATGGCCACCACGTTCCCCGGTGTGCGGCCCAGCATGTCCTTGGCGTCTTTGCCCACCGCGACTACTTCGCCGGTGTTCTTGTTGATCGCCACGATGGAGGGCTCGTTGACGACAATCCCTTTACCTTTGGAGAACACCAGCGTGTTGGCTGTGCCTAGATCGATCGCTAAGTCGGAGGAGAACAGGCTGAAGACCGAGCGAAAGTTGTATCCGTTTTTTCTCATTATGACCCTCAGTTCCGGGCGTCGATCCCTTGTGGCCCCTCCGCCCCGCAAAGCCCCGACCGGAAAATCTGGTCCGGAGGCTTTGTCAGTAAGATAACTCCGCTATGGAACTACAATCGGCACAGACTTGGTGGCTGTGCCCCCCCGCCGGTTCTGCCCGATGATCACAATCGTATTGCTCCCCCGGCCGAGGGGCTGCGTGAAGTGTCGGAAATGGCCGTCGGGCCGGATATCGGCCACCTGCTGCCCGTTAATCAGCAGGGCTGCGCCGGCTTCGGTGCGGCCCATCACCTCGACGACATCGC
This sequence comes from Acidobacteriota bacterium, assembly GCA_003224235.1. Lineage (GTDB taxonomy): Bacteria > Acidobacteriota > Terriglobia > Acidiferrales > UBA7541 > QHYU01. The sequence goes on along the minus strand of QHYU01000195.1, from coordinate 5,871 downwards.
CGTGCAACTGCGTGCCTTCTACATCGAGCAGCATTTCCTGGCTCTTGCCCTGAGCCACCAGAGTGAACTTGTACGTATCACTGGGCTCGCTTGCGTTCTTGTGCGGGTCGATGGCAATCACATTCCAGAAGTAATCACCGGCATCCAGACCGGTCACTTCGGCACTGGTTGCTCCGACGTGCTTGTCGGCCACCGGCATGGCGAACATGGAGGTGTTGCTCACGCGCAGTTGGTAAGCCACCGCGCCCGGCACGGGTTTCCACTCAAAGCGCACTGCGGCGCGCTTAGGCTCCGGCACGATCAACGGCTGCAAGTTGACTGGTTGGGCCAGATCCGGCGGGGCCAGCACGTTGGTCTTGGTTAACGGCCCCCCGACCAGCACGCTTGCGCGCTCCCACTTGCCCAACTCAACTCGCTCCTGGCCGCGCTGCACTTCAGCGGTGCCTGCGGCGACGGTGATCTCGTGCTCATTCTTCTTTGGATCGCTGCGCACGGCCGCGCGGCTGTTCTCGCGCAGCGAGGCAATCGCATCGGCAAAGGTTATTGCGGCCTTCGAATCCGCGGAGACCGCCCTTCCGGTCGCCAAATCCACCGCGCCAGAACTGATGTGCACCCCCACCCGCGTGCGGTCGCGTTGCACAATGTTCTCTTCCACCGTCACCAAGGTATCGGCTTTCACGGTGTAGGTGGTGCCGTCGGCAAAGGTGATCCGCGCCGCCCCGTCCGAGCCGGTCTCGATCAAGTCGCCCTTGTCGAGCGCGGTCCGATAGTCGGCGGCGACCCATTGGACCGAGTTCACCTTCTTCACCTGCACCCGGCCATCCAGGTTGACGAAGCGTGCCTGGGTCTGAGTGAGCACGGCGGGGGGCGCGTTGCTCGCACCCAGCGCGTTTGAGAGGCGCCGCAATGTGGTGTCGTACAAGTTCGGATTCACGAGACACAAGACGGTTATTAGGATCACAAGGCCCAACGCCGCATATAGCGCCACGGTGCGATAGGAGACTGAGGTCCAGTACACTTCCACCCGCGATATCTTGGGCGGTCTCGCTCCGAGGTGTCGGTTGTCACTCATACTCGAAGGCGCTGATTTTGAGCCAGTTTTGCAGACTAGCACAGCGACAACAGACCTTTCAATACGCCCCGTCTGCTGCCCCGGGCGCGGTACTCAATCAGCTAACCCCTGCCCCTGCGCGAGCTCAAAGTCGTATTGCCGCGCGGGCCGCCGGCGGTGCAAGAAAAACACTGCTCGAACCGGTAGTTACCTGCCTACTTTAGGACACTACCCGCGAACGATTCCGATTGAGTGCACCCGCGCGGCTCTTCTATAATGATGGTTTGGCCGTACGCCGAGGAGTTGGTTGAATGTTTGAGGCTTTGCAGAAGAAGAAACTTGGAGTGCGCATCCTGCTGGGAGTTGTTCTGGGGCTCATCAGCATCGGCATGTTGGTTTACCTGATTCCGGGCCAGGGCTCGTCAACCGGCTCTCGCGCCGACACAGTGGCCGAGGTGGGCGGACAGCCGATCACCATACTCGAAGTCCAGCACCAACTGCAGCGCCTCAGCAGCGGCGGGAGGATTCCCAAGGCTCTGGAACCCCTGTATGCGCAGCAGATTGTGAAGCAGTTGGTCTACCAGCGCCTGCTGGAGCTGGAGGCGCAGCGCCTAGGCCTGCGCGTGACCGACCAGGAGCGCGCCGAACGGATCCGCTCAGTGCTTCCGGCCGCCTTTGTCGGCGACAGCTTCGTGGGCATGGAACGCTACGCCGCCGACGTGCGGGACCGCTTCCAGATGGATGTGCCGGAGTTTGAAGAACTGGTGCGTCAGGGCCTGCTCGAAGAAAAATTCCGGCGGCTGGTGACCGATGGAATCAGCGTGACCCCGGAAGAGGTGCGCGAAGAGCTCCAGCGACGCAACGAAAAAATCAAAATCGAATACGTTGTGGTCAAGCCGAACGAGCTGGAATCCAAGATAGCGGTGAGCGAAGCGGATCTGGCCGCGTATTTTGAGAAAAACAAGGGGCGCTACGTGGTGCCCGAGCGGCGCGTGGTCCGCTACGCGCTGCTGGACACAAACCAGCTTCAGCAGCGCATCACGGTGACCGATGGCGAGCTGCGGGCCGCCTACAACGAATCTATTGACCGCTACCGGGTTCCGAACCGGGTGCGCGCCAGCCACATCCTTTTCAAGACAGTCGGCAAGACCGACGCGGAGGTCGAAGAGATTCGCAAGAAAGCCGAGGAGGCGCTGAAGAAGGCCAAGCGCCCCGGCGCCAAGTTCGATGAATTGGCCAAACAGTACTCCGAGGACACCAGCAAAGACAAGGGCGGCGACCTGGGCTGGATCCTGCAGGGCCAGACTGTTCCCGAGTTCGAGAAGGTGGCCTTTTCTTTGGCTCCGGGCGCCATCTCCGATCTGGTGAAGACGCAGTATGGCTTCCATATTATCAAGGTGATGGAGCACGAGAACGCTCGGACGCAGAGTTTTGAAGAGGTGCGCGGCGCTATCCTGGCGCCCCTGCTGGCAGAAAAGGCTGAGCGCTTGGCGGCTGAAGAGACCAACAAGATTTCGGCCGCTATCCGCAAGTCGAGCAAAGTCTCGCTGGACGAGATTGCCAAGGAGTTCCATCTGACAGTTGGCGAGACGCGGCCGGTGGCGGCCAATGAGCCCATGCCTGAACTGGGCAGGGCCCCCAGATTTGGCGAGACCGTTTTCCAGCTGCGGGTAGGAGATCTCTCGGCGCCGATCCGCACCGATCGGGGTTACGTCGTGCTCTCGGTGAAGGAAATTCAACCGGCCCATCCGGGGACGCTGGCCGAAGTCCGCGACAGGGTCACCTCCGACATCCGCCGGGAGAAATCGGTGGAGTTGGCCAAGTCGCGTGCCGAAGAGCTGTACAAACGCGGCCAGTCGGGCGAGGGCCTTGCCGCAGCAGCCAAAGCACTGGGGGTTGAGCTTAAGACCAGTGAGCCCTTTCCGCGCACCGGCACCGTTCCCGGCGCCGGGAGCGCGCGCCAGTTGTCGGAGGCGTTCAGCTTGCCGGCCGGACAGACCGGGCCGCCAATCTTCTTGGGGGCGGACTGGATCGTCTATCACGTTTTGGAGCGGGAGCAAGTCAAGACTGAAGATATGGACAAGCTGCGCAAGGAGGTTGAACCGCAGGTATTACAAAGCAAACGCCAACTGGCGTACGAGGCCTTCCGTACTGCACTGGAACAGCGCATGAGGCGGGAAGGCAAGCTGCAGATCCTGCCGGATGCACTGAAGCGTTTTGGTAGTGCCAGCTAAGAAACCCAGTAATTTAAAGACAACAAAGCAGTTATCGCGTCAACTTTTTCCTTTGCCTTTTCTGCCGGCTTTCGTCTAGCATAATTAGTGTCCGCAGCCCTTCGCCCCGTCGCCAGCGGGGCTCAGTATGGTTTCTTCGCCTTCCCCGGGGCGGCTCTTCTAGACTGAGGAGAGCCTGCCTACTCAAGCGGATAAGCGCATGACGGTGCGTCCAGCCGAGTTCAAACTAGAAGTTGCTAGCATGGCACGCTCCGTCTAGGATAACTGCACCAGCCCGAGTCGGGGAACTGACGGCGAATTGAGGTGTCGCATGGCGGCGAAGCTTAGCCAAAATCGGAACGAATACCGCTGCAGCATCGAAGTGAACCAAAACGGGAAATACTGCGTGAGGATCCGCGCTACTTTCGGGCGCCACTCATGGTTGCTTCCGGTCTATTTTTTGGCATCCTCTTTCGACCGGGCAATGAAGAAGCTTCAGCAGTCCCTCCAATTCCTGCAGCACCAGGAAGACCGGCTTTGGTTCTGGGGCGTGGACCGCTCAGACGACCCGAATCTAGCTGCGGAAATGTTGCGCGAAGCGGGCTTGCGCCTTGATCGCCGCACGGAGTTACCGCGCAAGGCAGCAAGCGTGTCGCTTCCTCCGGAGCGTTCGGTGCCGGCCTTCCTGCTAGTGCCGGTGCGGCGCGGACTGGCGGAGTCGATCGAAAGCGAGCGCGCCGCCGTAGCCAGCGACTGAGCGTGCACCTGCATCCCGGTCCCGCAGCAACCCGGCAACTCCGGCCTCGTACAAAGGCCCAGACAAGGGTACCGGGCGCCGGCGCCCGCCTGAAAAGGCGGGCTTTATTTTTCTCGAAGTATGATTTCGCCGCTGCCGATCATCTGGTCGTTCAGCCAGAGACGATACTTGTAAGAACCTGGCTTGGTGCCGGGACGTGGCGTTCCGCTCGACAGACGCATGCCCGCCGGGGCCTGGAAGACGTTAGAGGAAAAAGGACACCGATTCGGGTCAAACTCGACTTTGAGCTGGCCCGCGTCGGAAATCCACACCACGTGCTCGCTGGGCTCAATTACCATCACCTCGGGAATCAGGCCGACGAGGACTAGTTTTTCAGCCATGGGGAAATAAGCCAAAGTCGCCAGTTCGAAGTCGAAAAGCGAACACAGAAAAGCGAATTGTGCCTTGTGGACCCGAGAAGATAGCACACCGGCGACGGAATTACACCGCGTTCAGGACCGTCGTGGCGAACCAGGCCAGGTTGGGCACGGCAACCTGTACTGACTTGGCCAACGGTTCTCAATCAACAGATTAAGCGCAGCCGATCTTTGTGACGCAGAGCAAGTCTTCAACCATGAATCTGATGCAGCGAAGCAGGTGCCATCACAGTTGTCCCTAGTTGTCCCTTGTGAAACTGGCGGCGAAGAATTGCGACCCAAACGGTGGACAGTGCTTGACGCAGGCGCGGGAGACCTGTACACTAAGTATGCCTTTCGCACTGCCCGGCGCTTGCGGAGAGCTAATTTCCCCTCCTGGAATCTAAACAGAGGTGTTGTATGGCGGCTGCTGTAATCGTTTTGCGTAACGGGGCCCGCATCTCTTTGGTGCGTTCTCTTCCCTTTATCCTGGTGCACGTGGCATGTCTGGCGGCGTTTTTCATTGGCTTCCGCTGGTCATGGTTGATCGTGTGCCTGGCGTTGTTTCACGTGCGGATGTTTTTTGTCACTGCGGGCTACCATCGCTATTTCTCTCATCGCTCGTTCAAAACCAGCCGTGTCTTCCAATTCATCATGGCTGTTTTGGCCACGACCTCCACGCAGAAGGGAGTCCTCTGGTGGGCGGCGAACCACCGCCACCACCACCGGTATTCCGATACCCAGGAGGATCTGCACTCACCCTCGCTGTTCGGCTTTTGGTGGTCGCATGTGGGCTGGATCCTCTCCGACCGATACAACGCCACCCAGGTGGATCTGATCCGCGATTTCTACAAGTATCCGGAGCTGCGCTGGCTGAATCGCTATCACATGGTGCCGCCGGTGATATTGGCGGTCGCGCTGTTCCTGATTGGCGGCTGGGGAATGCTGGTGTGGGGCTTCTTCATCAGCACCGTGATACTGTGGCACAGCTCGTTCACGATCAATTCGCTCTCTCACCTGTTCGGCAGTCGGCGCTACTCGACAACGGATACCAGCAAGAACAACCTGTGGCTGGCCCTGCTCACCATGGGCGAAGGCTGGCACAACAACCATCACCACTACATGGCTTCGGCCCGCCAAGGGTTCTTCTGGTGGGAAGTGGACCTGACCTACTACACGTTGAAGGTACTGTCGTGGTGCCGGATTGTTTGGGACTTGCGGCAGCCGAGCCCGGCGGCTTTGGCAGCTACCGAAGCCAGTTCCTAGTGTCCTGTCCCGGAAATACGTTCACATAGTCTTTGCACTTTAGCGAAGATCGAGTCTGCCGTCGCGGTCCACACAAAGGGCCGAGCGCTGGCGTTGGAGCTCTGAACGAAGGCGTCGATTTTCGCCACGAGTTCTTTCACGCTGCGAAAGGTTCCGCGCCGGATGGCCTGCTGCGTGATGCGGTTGAAC